>DASSCU010000062.1 GCA_035697485.1 Actinomycetota bacterium | reverse complement strand
GCGCGCCGACCGCGATGCTCATATACGAGCGGGTGCTCGCGAGCGCGTGGGTCGCGATCACGGCGACCGAGTTGGTCTCCCCTCCCGCGGGCTTCGCGTTGAGCTGATCCACCGTGAGACCCGCGATGCCGCGGCGAATCTCATCGAGGCTCTCCGCCAGGACATCGCGGGCTGCGTCGATCGTCGGGTCGCTCATCCCTCGAGGCTACCCCGTCGCGCGCCCCACAGGTCGGCATGGATCGTCCCCATGAGCACATTCAAGCCACCTTCTGGAAAGAGTGCCTTTCGGGTGTCAGAGCGTTCGCGGATGTTCCTAGAAGACCAGCCGACGGTCTATCGTCTTGGAGTGAGCGATGCTTGGCGGTGGCTCGTCGGTGGAGTAATGGCGATCGGCGTCGGTTTGGCTGTCTGGCCCACGACCTTCATCCTCGTACCTGCGGGCGTGGTGCTCATTGGTTTCGGAGTCGTGAAGTTCTTCCGAAGCACGTCCTCCCGCCCTGCTGATCAATCTGGCTAGACGTGAATGCGGCGTCATCTCGCCCGCGTGGGCGAGCGTGCGTCTCTCGACGCGATGCCGAGGGCGGCTACTTCCCTCGCTGGAGCCGTCCGTCCTTACTGACGCGGACGTTCCAGCCACGCTTCGACGGATTGATGAGCAGGCGATCACTGATTCCGAGCAGCTGGGATCGCAGCGACTCCTCGACCGCGACGAGCGGGTGCGCCCGACGCTGGCCGGTCGAGCCCTCGGTGACGAGTCCCTCGTCGGCGAGCACGCGCCGGATCTCGTCGAGCCGATCGCGCACGCGGAGGAGCTCGCCAGCCAGATCGAGGTCGACGTTAGCGCCACCGGACGCGGCACGGCAGTCGGCAACCAGGCCGGCCCACGCGGCGACGCCACTATCGCTGAGCCCCGAGGGGGAGCCGGGACGTCGCGGCTCACCGGTCTCGCCTCCTGAAAAATTCGGTCCGGCACCTTCCCGCGAAATGCGGCTGCGTGCATGTGGGCTGGGGAGCTAGCTGGCTGGCTCCCAACTCCCTGAGGATCTCGACCGCCTTGACCCTCCACGTTCCGCGGCTGACGATGGGTGCCCGTCTGTGGCATCGAGGAGGAGCATGCGAACCCTGAGCCGCACAGTCGCGTCGATCGCCGCCGCCTTTGTCGTCTCGGTGGCACTGGCCCTTCCAGCCTCCGCCGGGCAGCTGATTAGGTATCGAGGAGAGACGTCTGCCCCCTCGTACAACCGCGTGAAGGCCCACGTGGTCAAGAGGGACAGCGGTCGCCGGGTCCTCGAGTACATCGCAATCAATTTCACCCTCACATGCGAAGACGCCACCACCCAGGAGGTCATCGCGTTTATCGGGATAGGCCGGTTGGCGGAGGACGGCTCGTTCGCGAGAGAGATCAACCGAAGTGGTAGGGGGCTGTACGTGCGGGTCGATGGCACCATCGGCTTCCGCGATGGCAACGGGACGTTCTTGTTCAACCTCGCGAGACTGACCGAGGACGGATCCGATGCCCAGCTGTGCACGACGGGTGAACTGACGTGGACCGTCGAGCGCACGAACGCTGAACCCGCCAAGTGGGCCGTGGACATTCCTGGAGGCAATGGGCTCCTGAGGGTGAGCGTGTCGGACGGCGATCACGAGGTCGTCAAGCTGATGGAGCAATAGAAGCCATCACGTGCCTGAGACAGCTGAGGTCCGCGCCCTGATAGAGCAGGGCTACCGTCGGGTCACCGACATCGCCCCGATCCTCGGTGTGACCAAGCAGCGCGTGAGCCAGATCGTCTCCGAGCGTGAAGACTTCCGGACCGCGCCGCTACTGACGACATGTCACGTTCACACACTGGCGCGGATCCCCGTTCCCGCTAGCCCGGTGCCGCCGCCATCGATCACGCCAGCGACTGCATTGATACCGAGACGGCCGTTGTTCCTGGCCTCATTGCGGGTCAGCGTGGTTCTGGAGCTTCCGACGGAGATGCCGTCGGCTCCCGCACCGAAGACGTGGTTGCGCCGGATCACGGCGCGCGTCGGCGGGGAGGCGTATATCCCGGCGCGGGGGGCGCGGCGCACCTGGTTGCGACGCACCACGTTGCCGACCGATCGTTCGCCGCCCGTGAAGGTGGTGACCCCGATGCTGTTCCCCACCAGGCGGTTCCGGACGATGCGGTTGCGGTCGCCCTCCAGGATGATCCGATCCTCCGGGTTGCGGCGTACCCGATTGCGCCCGATGTGATTGCGGTCGGATCGGATGAGATGGATACCCAGCTCGGCGTTGTCGGCACTCGTGTTGTCGATGATCCGGTTGTTGTGGGACGAGAACAGCGTCATACCGACGCCGCTGTCAGGACCGGCGTTTCGAGAGGTCGT
This sequence comes from Actinomycetota bacterium, assembly GCA_035697485.1. Taxonomy (NCBI): domain Bacteria; kingdom Bacillati; phylum Actinomycetota; species Actinomycetota bacterium. Next base: position 58,903 of record DASSCU010000062.1, on the reverse strand, counting down.
GTTCCCTCGCACGCGCGTTCGCGCAGAGTCGACGAGGATGATGCCGCTGAAGACGATCTCGATCGTGGCGAGGTCGCGCAGGGCATTCTCTCTCGCGCCAAAGAGGTACACGCCGAACGCGAACTCCGTCACGGTCCCGTCGATGACCCTGACATTGTTGTGGTCATCGTTGGCGACCCCGACGTCGCAGAACTCGTCCTCGGGGCACGGGTCCACCAAGGCGTCATTCCCGTCGATCGTGTGGCCGTTCAGATCCAGGGTGATGTCGGAGGCCCCGATCACGATCCCGTTGTTCGGGCAGTTGACGAGGTCGCTGTCGAGGGTCGTGTCGGTGGTGATCGTCTCTCCGCAGCTGACGTGGCTCGCGACGGCGCTCGCAGGGAACGCGGTGCTGATCAACGGCGCGAGCAGGATGCCGGTGGAGATCACGGTGAGGTACCTGCGAAGCGGTGCCGGCATGGTGCGCATGACGCCCTCCCTGAGCGTCTCGGCGCGCCAAGTGCTGCTCAACGGAGAAGCGCGTCCCGGAGAATCGTGCGGGCATTCTCTCGCGACGTTCTTGATCTTCGTCGTTTCTTGTCTACAACTTTCATTCGGAAGGGGAAAGGCCTTCCCAGTCAGCTCAGACCCTGAGCCAGGCCCCGCCGGGCCCAGCAAGAGGGCGTGCCTGCCTACCTCTTCAAGATCCGCGACAACACGTTCCAGGGTTGACTGGCGCAGGAACTCGCCCGCTAGGAGCTGAGCGCGATGGCCTTCTCTAGGAGCGCGTCGGTCTCGGCGAGCGCCGGGGCGGCCTGGAGCCGGTCGAAGATCGACCGAGCACGGCGCAGGACCGGAGCGGCCTCGGTCGGTCGGGAGAGTCCCAGGAGGCACCGGCCCCGGCCGATGAGTGCGAACGCCTGCTCGGGCACCACCCCGAATCGCCCCCAGCGCTCGGCGGCGTCGGCGTAGGCGTCGGCAGCTGCCTGGAAATCCCCGCGGGCCCAATTGAGGACGGCATTCGCCGCAACGAAGGCATGCTCGGCGTAGGGCGTGCGGGGTTCGACGCCCGCCACGAGACGTTGGGCAAGGGCGGGATCCCTGACCCTCAGAGCCGCGCGCGTCATTGCCGGGAGCAAGACGGGGTAGTTCACGGCGTCACGGGCGCCGGGGAGCGCCTCAAGCTCAGTGAGCAACGCATCGGCAACCTCGTTCTGATCGAACTCGGCGCGCGCCAAAGCGGAGGAGCCAAGGCCATGGATGATCGAGTTCGGGTCCTCGGTGACGCGGGCCGCGGCTTCGAGCCAATCGAGCCCCTGGGCGCTCTGGGTGCTGCCCTGCCCTCGTAGGCTGAGGATCCGGGCCTGGGCGGCGCGAACCGGGATGAGGTCCGTCACGTCCCCGCTCGCCTCCAGACGCTCCGCGAGACTGGCGACAACCTCGCTCACTTCGTCGAGCTCGCCCATATCGACAAGTTGGTCCAGCGTGAACGCCGCAGTGCCCTCGTCGGCTAGCCCCCGAGCTCTCTCGTGGCGGATGTTCTCGTGCAGGACCTCGAGAGCTGCGGCGGGACCTTCCATGAGCCAGAGTTTCAAGCCGAGATTGCCGAGGAGGAGGGCGCCCTCGCGGCCCTGCCCCGCCTCAGCTGCAAGCGCGATCGCCTCACGGAAGTCCTCCAAGCCCGCGGGATCCCCAAGGCTCGCGCGGGCATACCCCCGGAAGCCGAGGGCGCGCGCGGGGCGAGGAAGGCCGAGCTCTTTAGCGAGAGCGAGCGCCCGGTCGGCCATTCGCACCCCTTCCTGGGATCTGCCTTGAATGGCCTCGGTAGCAGCAACCTCGGTGAGAGCATCGACTAGATCACGCGTTGGCCCGAGCGGCTCCAAGAGCCCGAGCGCTTCTTCGGGGACCGTCCAGGTCCGCGGATCCCCGAGTCGGAATAGCACGTTGCCCAGCGTGTCCATCGCGCGGGCTGTGGCGCGAAGGTCGCCCGCTGAGCTAAAGGCCGCAATCGCCTCATCCAGAGCATCCTTCGCTTCAGCGAAACGCCCAGCATCGAGAGCGGCCTCACCGAAGCGGGCGAGCACATCGGGCCGTTCGGGATGTCCTTGGGGTGCGAGCGCGAGCGCCTGCTCCAGGTTGGCGAGCGCCGCGGCGGTGTCGAGTCCGAGCGCGCGTTCACCGGCGAGGGAGAGGAACCGAAGCGCCGGTGCCTCGAGCTCGGCGGCCCGCTCGGTCTCTCCGGCGGCACGAGCCAACTCCAGCGCGGTCGCGTAGTGATAGGCGAGGACATCTGCGAGGTCCTCGACACGTTCGGGGGCGATGGACTCGATCCATCGGGCGGCGGCGACGTGGCGGGATGCCCTGGAGGCTCGCGGGAGCTGGCCATAGGCGACGTCGCGGGCGAGCACGTGCCAGAACGCGTACTCGGCTTCGCCCTCGACCGATGAGCGGCGTGCATGGCGCACGAGTTCCTTCCGCGAGAGCTCCCAGAGCGTTTCGGTGACCGACGTGAGGTCGCGGTCGCCCATCTCAGCGATCGCGCCGGCCCAGAAGACCTTCCCCACGACCGCGGCGTCTGCGAGCATCGACTTCGCATCTGACGACAGCGTGTCCAGGCGCGCGGCGATCAGGGCGTGGACCGAGTCAGGGAGCGGGACCTCGGCACCTTCGCGCAGCTCCCAGCTCTGGCCCTTCTTGATCAGAAGGTCCTTGTCCTCCAACAGCCGGACGAACTCCTCGGCGTAGAGGGGGTTGCCGCCGGCGCGGTCCAAGACCGGCTGTTGGAGTTTGGCCGCGATCACGGTGGTCTCGAGCAGCGAGGAGACGAGGCGCGCAGTCTCTCCTTCCGACAGCGGCAAGAGGTTGATCATGGTGATGTTCCGCAGGCCCGCGGCATAGTCGGGGCGTCGTTCGAAGAGCTCCGGTCGTGCGGTGCCGACCACGAGCAGGGGCACGCCTTCGGCACGATCGGCGAGGTGCTCCAAGAAGGCGAGCATCGCCTCATCCGCCCAATGCAGGTCTTCGAAGACGAGCACGGTCGGGTCCTGTTCGGCGACGTACTCCAGGAACCGCCGCCAGGCGGTGAACAGCTCTTCGCGTTCGGCGGTGGAGGTGGCCTCGATCCCGAGCAGGGGCAGCAGGCGCTGGCGGAACCACGGACGTTCCTCGCCCTCGGGGAGGACGAGATCGAGCTTCGTCGTGGCGACATCGGGTGGGTCGGATTCGAGGATCCCGGCGTGGGCCTTCAGGATCTCGCCGAGCGCCCAGAACGTGATGCCCTCTCCGTAGGGGAGACACCGTCCCTGACGCCAGGTGATCAGGTCGGGCTTGCTGTCGACGTACCCGAGCAGCTCCGCCACGATCCGGCTCTTGCCCAGGCCGGGCTCCCCGACCACGGTGACGAGCTGAGGTGAGGTGGCCGTCACCGCCTTGTCGAAGATGCCCTTGAGGAGCGCCAGGTCGATCTCGCGGCCGATGAACGGGGTGTCGCGGGTCCGGGTGAGGTCGGTGCCGAACCGAGCTAAGGGGTTCTTCGCGTGGAACACCCGCACCGGCTCTGACTTGCCCTTGAGCGTGGCGGGTTCGAGCTCCTCGTAGTCGAAGACCCGCGCGGTCGCCTCGTAGGTCCCGAGCCCGACCGCCACCCCCAACTCGGGAGCCACCGACTGGATCCTCGAGGCGGTGTTGACCGCATCCCCGGCGAGCATCCGCTCCCCCGAGCCCGGGGTGACGCCGAGGCGGACCAGGGCCTCGCCGGTGTTGATCCCGACGCGGAGCCTGAGCGGTTCGCCTCCGATGGCCTCGAGCTCCTCGGCGTCCTCCGCGATCCGAAGACCGGCGCGGACGGCGCGCTCGGGATCGTCTTCGTGGGCGGCGGGTACACCGAACATCCCGACGACGGCATCACCGATGAACTTTTCCACGACCCCGCCGTAGGCCTCGATCGTGGTGCGTGCCATCAAGAAGTACGACACGAGCATCTTGTCCACGTCCTCGGGGTCGGCGGCCTCCGAGGTGGCGGTGAACCCGACCAGGTCGCAGAACAAGGCGGTGATGACCTTTCGCTCTTCGCGCACAGGGGCCTCGAGCTTGGTGCCGCATTCGCCGCAGAACTTCAGCTCGTCAGGGTTCTCGTGACCGCAGGTGGGGCACGTGGCCATCCTCGGAGCCTATTGCGATGGCAGCTGGCTCGCTCCAGTCATCGCACTCTGTTGGCGTACTCAGCTTTCCGATCTTTCGAGGGCTTCGGATGGAAACTCGATCAGTAGCCAGGATGGGGTCCCCAACACGGAAGACGGGTCGCCTCCGAGTGTTCACCGTAGCTCAGGTGGGGTCCCCACTCGCCGAGAGCGGTTGCCTCCGAGTCTGAAGAGCGGGGTGCTTCAGTCGACTCTTCGGCCCCGCCTCGATCAGGGCAGGCTTCCGTCATCCGTTCGCCTTGTTGTTCACCAGCCGCGACACCATCGGCGGGTGCCAGCGTCCACCGCTCCTCGGTCGCAGGCCTTCTGCTTCGAGACGGTCGGCGATCTGACGGTAGGAGAGCCCACGTTGGCGACGCCGTTGCCCACCGGAGCGTAGAAGCCATTGAACGTGTAGAACTCTGCCTCCACCTCCACGGCACCGATGTCGCGGCTGGTGCCCTGGGGCCGGGAGACTCCCCGCTGGTCGGTCGCGATCGTCGTCCCGCACCCGTTGGTCCCCGAGGGAATTTGGTCGATCGCCGGAGAGCCCGCCGCCGGAAGCATCGTCTCGGTCGGGCCACCGTTGTTGGCGAGCGGTCCGAGGTTGGGGTCGGTGTTCGGTTGCGAGTTGTTGGCGGCGAATCCGCAGGTCGCGTCCGAGGAGATGTTGTGTCCCGCATCGACGATCGAGCTGTAGCAGTCTCCCCCACCAAGCTGTTCGCCACGACAGGGTTTCGAAGCGTCGTCGGATAGGAAACGTACTCGCTATACCGCCGCCGTGGCTGTTCGGGCCCGGCGAGATGCTGTTGCCCCAGAGAGTGGAGTTGGTGATGGTTCCACTCATGCTGTCGATCGCGCCGCCGCTGACCGGAGCGGTTCCTCCCATGGCGGAGTTGCCCGAGAAAGTCGAGTTGGTGACCGTGAAGATGCCGTCGTCGTTGTAGGAGCCGCTCATGATCGCGCCTCCGCGGGCTCCGTCCGTCGCCGAGGCAAGGTTCCCGGAGAGGGTGGAGCCGACGACTTCGAGGACGGGAGTGAAGCCCGTGCCGTAAATGGTACCGCCGTAGGCGTCTCCCCCTGAGGCTGTGTTGCCAGTGAAGGTCGAGTTGGTGACGGTGAAGATGCCGCCGTTGTTGTTGATGCCACCACCGGCCGCCACGTACCCCGAAGCGGTGTTGTTCGAGAACGTGGAGAGGGCGACGTTCAACGCGCCGTCACCGGCGATGGCACCGCCATGTTCCGATGTGTTGTCTGAGAACACAGAGCTGGTGATGGTCGCGCTACCTCCACTGGAGATCCCGCCGCCGTCATTCGAGGCGGTGTTGCCCCTCCCCCGGCGATGGTCCTTGTTCGAGAGATGGAGATCGTTCGGTCGATGAGGTCGATATCCGACCAACGGAGGCCCGCAAGCTCGGCCCGCCGGAGTCTCGTCGAGCGCCGCGAGACGGAAGGCGGGATAAAGATCTGGATCGCGGAAGCGCGCGAACGCCAGCAGCTCCCCGACCTGCTCAGGGAGCAACCAGGCATGCTCCACCCTCTCCACGCGTGGGCGCTTTCGAGGAGCGGGATTCCGAGGGATGAGCCGTGAAGCTACGGCGTCCTCAAGCGCTCGACGGAGCACCGCGTGGACGTGGAGCACGGTGGTAGGTGAAAGGCCAATGCGAGCACGGCCGCCTGCTCGACGGAGCACCGCGTAGTGGCCCTTGAAGTCCAGCTCGCTCAGCGACGCGAGCCGCAGCCCGCCGATCGGATACCGCAGAACGTAGCAGCGGGAGAGAGCCTGATAGTTCGCCATGGTCGTCGGCCGGATGTCTCCTTCGATCGGACGGAAGCCAGTTCTCGGAGAGATACGCACCGAGAGTCGTACGGTCCGGCATCACGAATCCGCCGGTCGCCATTTCCGTGACTGCCTTTGCGATTGCGCGCTCCGCGTCGTCCTTCGTGCTGAACCCGCCGAGCGCAACGCGCTTTGAGCGGCCGCAAACCGGGTCTTGCACGGAGACTTCTGCATACCAGCGCCCGTTCGTCTTCCGCGTGATGCTTCCGATGTTCCGCTTGTGCCTGGGCATACTGCACTCCTTCCCTCGCGGGACGGGAGTGCGCTCTGGCACCGTGGGTCGCGGTTGCGGAATCCGTTGCGGAATCTCACCGCGCTCGGATCGCTCCGCCGCTCCTGTTCCTGCGTTCCTGCGTTCCCGCAGGTCAGGGTCGGTGGACCCAAGGGGAGTCGAACCCCTGACCTCTTGGCTGCCAGCCAAGCGCTCTACCAGCTGAGCTATGGGCCCTCGCCGGGTGATTCTATCGGCCGGTCGCGGCGGCGTCCGAAGCTTCCCACTCAACCTGGGGTGCATCGGACCACAGACGCTCGAGGTCGTAGTAGGCGCGCTCTTCCTCGCCGAAGACGTGCACGACGACGTCGACGTAGTCGAGGAGCCACCAGCCGGCCTCGGGCTCGCCCTCGCGTCGGAGCGGCTTCACGCCGAGCCCGCGGAGGGCTTCCTCGACGGCGTCGATCACGGTGCGGATCTGTCGCTGGGTGGCTGCCGAGCAGATCACGAAGAGGTCGGTGATCACGATGACCTCGCTGACGTCGAGGACCACGATGTCCGTGGCCTGCTTCTGGGCTGCGGCTCGGGCGGCGGCGATCGCCACGTCGCGGCTGGGCGGCAGCGCTGTGGCGCCGACCGCCTGCTTCCTCTGTTCCTGCGTCAAGCCGTGAAGTCCTTCCCCACCACGATCGTGATGTCGCCGACGTTCGATGGTACCGCCGCGACGCGGACACGGCCGACCCCCAGGGCTGCCTTCACGGCACGCGCCTCTCCCGCGTGGTCCGGTCCGTTCGCGAACACCTCGGTCCTGGCGATGTCGAAGCTCTGCGCGTTCTGCGAGAGCACCGTGCGGAACGCCTCGGGGAGGATGCTCACCGCGACCGACTCCCCCACCCCGGGCTCGCCGCTGCCGTTCTGCACGATCACGGGCACGGGGGTGGGTGTGCCGAGGATGCCCGAGAGCAGCTCGTCGAGCGTCGGATACACCGGCACGATGATCGTCGCGGTCACGCGTTCGGTGGGCATGTCGAGCACGTCGGCCCCCTGCGCGTCGGCGAGCGTGGCGTTCACGGCCTCGACGTCGTCGGTCTCGACCTCTGCCGTCACGGCCGGCGGGCTCGGACCGTCGAGGATCGCGCGCAGCAAGATCTCCCAGCGCACTCCGGCATCGTCGGTGGCTCCCGCGAGGAACGCCTTGGCCTGGGCACCGGACAACGTGACCTCGCCGGGGCCCAGCACGTCCCCGGTGGTCGGGTAGGACTCCGGGAGATCCACGGTCACACCACCGGCCGCATCGACCGCCGACGCGAGGTCACGGAGGGTCAGCACCGCGAAGTGTTCGATCCAGATGCCGCTCATGTTCGAGAGCGCCACCCGCATCGAGTCGCCGGGCAGGGCGGCGACCCCCGCCGTCGAGGTCTCCCCTTGCCCCGGCACCACGATGTTGAGCTCCGACGACAGCGGCATCAGGAACGGCGTGCCCTCGGTCGGCACGCCGACGACCGCGAGGAACGGCGCGGGGCCACCGTTCACCTGCAGGGCGAGCATCGCCGGCTCGTCGGACCCGCCGCCGTCGGCTCGGCCCTCGCCCGCGGGTGCCGAGGGATCGTCGACACGGGTCAGGATGAAGGCACCGATCATCACGACCACCAGGGCCGCCAGGACCCCCCACACGACGCCGCGACGGGTCCGGCGGGCGCGGGCGGCTCGCTCGACCCGGGACGGCCGCGCCGGCTCGCCCGGGGGAACCGAGGCGCTCACCGGTAGAGCTCCGACTTCTCGATGTAGCTCTTCACGCCTTCCGGGACCAGATAGCGGATCGGTCGACCCGTCTGCACCCGGGCCCGCACGTCGGTGGACGAGATCGCAAGCGCCGGCACGCTCATCACCGTGATACCCGGGTGCTTCGTGGGCGCGTGCGCCTCGAATGCCTCGAGATCGAACCCCGGCCGGGTCGCCGCGATGAAATGTGCGAGGACGAATAGCTCGTCGGGCTGCTTCCACTGCTCGACGATCTCAAGCACCGCGTCGGCTCCGGTGACGAAGAAGAGATCGGTACCCTGGCCCCGTTCGTGGCGCAGCTCCCGCAGCGTGTCGACGGCGTAGGTAGGCCCGTCGCGGTCGACCTCGATGCGAGAGACGCCGAACAGCGGGTTCGACGCGGTGGCGATCACCGTCATCAGGTACCGATCCTCGGGCGGCGAGACGACCCCGTGCTCCTTCATCCACGGGCGGCCCGTCGGCACGAACAGCACCTCGTCGAGCTCGAACTGGTGCAGCGCCTCTTCGGCGGTGACCAGGTGCCCGAAGTGGATCGGGTCGAACGTGCCGCCCATGATGCCCAGGCGCGTCCTCACTCCCCCAATCCTAGTGGGCAGACCCGCAACTTCCGGGGAGGGCGCGAACACGGGGACCGACGCGCTCACGGAGCTGATGCCTCGATGAACGAGCGCAGGTCCTCGACGTGCTTCGCGTAGTGCAGGGCACCGGACTCCTCGAACCACTCCGCCGCCTCGGGCGTGATCTCGTCGAGGGTGCCGATCGCCTCGACCATCCGTCGGCGCGATGCTTCGAAGCCGGCCCTGACCGCGGGCGGACCCATGGCTCTCGAGATCTCGAACCATGCTCGGTTCTGGCGTTCGATCTCCTCGCGCGTCTCCTCGGCGGGGTCGAACGACCCCTCGCGGATGCGCTCGAGCTGCACGGCGCAATCGGCCATCCACCCGGAGATGTGGAACATCGCATCCTTGGGCGACCACCCCTCGGCCGTGAGGGTCGGCTCCTCGAATCGTTCGTCGCCGATCCGATCGAAGCATCGGCCCAAGGCCCCCCAGGACTCGTCCTCCTCGCGCAGGAGCCGATGCAGGTCCGTCACTCGGCAGTCTCCGCGCCGGCTCGCTCGTCGGTCTCATCGGCTGGCGGCTCGTCGGGCAGGTATTCGAACACACGGTCGTGGATCGCGACCTCGTCGCCGCGGCGGGCTCCGAGCGAGGCGAGCTTGCGCTCGACCCCCTCCTTCTTGAGCCGGCGGGCGAGCGTCAGGACGTCTCCCTCATCGTCGAGGTCGGCCTCGAGCACCCATCGCTCGACCGAGCGTCCCGTCACCCGCCAGCGACCGTCCGGCTCGCGGGTGACGGTGAAGCGTGGCCGGCCCGGTCGGAGCACCACGTACGGCTGACGCTCGGGCTGGCCCTCGACCGCCTCGCGCGTCAGCGGTCCGAGACGCTGCAGCAGGTCGTGGACGCCGTCGCCGGTCATGGCCGAGACGGGGAGCGCTTCGTGGCCGAGGAGGGCTGCGGCGGCGGCGGGGTCGTCGACGAGGTCCGCCTTCGCCCCCACCACGATCGTCGGCCGTTCCACGAGCTCCGGGTCGTAGGCGGCGAGCTCGTCGCGCAGGACGCGGAGATCGGCAACCGGATCGTCGGCGGCGAGATCGACCACGAGCACGAGGGCGCGGCACCGCACGACGTGCCGCAGGAACCGGTGGCCCAGGCCGCGCCCCTCGCTCGCGCCCTCGATCAAGCCGGGGATGTCGGCCACGACGAAACGGTCCGCATCGCCCCCGGCGACACCGAGGTTCGGCGTGAGCGTGGTGAAGGGATAGCTCGCGATCTTGGGCTTGGCCGCTGTGAGCCGGGCGAGCAGCGTCGACTTGCCGGCGTTCGGCAGCCCGACGAGTCCGACATCGGCGACTGTGCGCAGCTCGACGCGCAGGCGCTTCTCCTCGCCGTCTTCCCCCGGCTCCGCCGTCCTCGGCACGCGATTGCGGGCACTGGCGAAAGCAACGTTGCCCCGTCCCCCTCGGCCGCCGTGGGCGACCACGCTGCGCGCCCCCTCACCCACGAGGTCGGCCACGAGGCCGTGCTCGTCGAAGACCACGGTGCCGTCGGGCACGGGCACCACCACGTCGCGGCCGGAGGCCCCGTCACGCTTCGCCTTACGCCCCGGCTCGCCGCCGTCGGCCTTGACGTGGGGATGGTCGGCGAGCCACGAGAGGTCGTGCACGCCGCCGGACACCTCGAAGACGATCGATCCCCCGTCGCCTCCGTCGCCGCCGTCAGGCCCTCCACGCGGCTTGAACGGTTCCGAGTGCAGCGACGCCGACCCGTTGCCCCCACGCCCCGCACGGGCGAACAGCGTGCACTCGTCGACGAACGTCATGTCCCCAAGCCTACGGTGGTCGCACGCGGCACGGCGGGCCATGATGAGGCCGTGGTGGAGCCGGTGACCGTCTGGCGGGTGCAGCTGCGCCGTGGAGATGTGCGCGACCGAGAGGGCACGCTGCGCCTCGACGACGACGCGCTTGTCTTCGTCGATGGTTCGTCGCAGAGCGAGACTCGTGTACCGTTCGCCGAGATCCGCTCCGCCCGGCGCGTGAAGGGCTCGCCGATCCTGATCGTCGTGCACGCCGACGGCGCGGAACGGGCCGAGACCGCCTACTACTTCTCGCAGCCGCCGCCGCTCGAGGTTCCGCCCCCCGGCAGCGCCGGCACGACGCCGACCGGGCGACCGCTCGGCCCGTTCGCCGCGATGCGCCGCACGTCGAAGCGTCGTCATCAGCGCGAGAACGTGAAGTACCTCGCTACGAAGGCGGGAGGGCTGAAGCCGACGATCCAGGCGTGGGCCAACGAGATCGGGGCGCGGGTACGCGGGTGAACCGCTACTCGGCGGGGAGGACCGAGGCGAACTTGCGCCCGCGGGACTCCGTGAACGTCACGAGCCCTTCGCGCAGGGCGAAGAGCGTGTCGTCGCCGCCTTTGCCCACGCCGTCACCCGGGTGGATGCGGGTGCCGCGCTGGCGCACGATGACAGCGCCGGCGGTGACGGCCTCACCGCCGTAAGCCTTCACGCCGAGGCGCTTCGCGTTCGAGTCGCGGCCGTTACGGGACGAGCCGCCGCCCTTTTTGTGTGCCATAAGACCTCCAGGGTAACAAAGGCGCAGACGTGTCCTCCCCTACGACCCGTCGCCGTCGGGCGCCGCCGCCTCCTCGGGCTCCGAGGTGGCCTCGGCCTTCTTCGACGTCGTCTTCCTCGTGGCGCCGAGGGCCACGCTTTCGATCTCGAGCAGGGTCAGCAGCTGGCGATGACCGCCGCGCTGGGCGTACCCGCTCTTCGGCCGGTACTTGAAGATGCGGACCTTGTCGCCCTTCTTCTCCCCCAGCGGCTTCGCCGTGACGGTCGCCTTCGCGGCTTCGGCGCCGACGTGCGTCTCGCCGTCGTCGTCGACGACGAGGAGCGGCTGAAACGTCACCGTCTCGCCCTCGTGCACGATCTTCTCGACCTCGATCACGTCGCCGGCCTGCACCTTGTGCTGCTTGCCGCCGGTCTTGATCACCGCATACATGCGTGCCTCCACACCGGTCACGGGCGCTGGTCGCGGGTCACCAGCGTTCACGACCCTTCGTAGTTGATCAGGATGCCCCGGCCCTCGCAGGTCGGGCAGGTCTCCGAGAACGACTCGACCAGGCCAGAGGATACGCGCTTGCGCGTCACCTGCATCAGGCCGAGCGGCCCGATCTCGAAGACCTGGCTCCGCGTCTTGTCGAGCGCCATGGCCTCCTTCATCGTCTCCTCGACCTTGCCCTTGTTCTTGTCGAGCAGCATGTCGATGAAGTCCACGACGATGATGCCGCCGATGTCGCGCAACCGTAGCTGACGCGCGACCTCCTTCGCGGCCTCGAGGTTCGTGTTCACGACCGTCTCCTCGAGGTTCGTCTTCCCGACGCTCTTGCCCGTGTTCACGTCGACGATCGTCATCGCCTCGGTCCGCTCGATGATCAGGTAGCCGCCCGACGGCAGCCACACCTTGCGATCGAGGGCCTTGTGGATCTGCTCCTCGATGCGGTGCTCCTCGAACGCCGAAAGCGCGCCAGTGTGCAGCGTCACCTTGGTCTCGAGGTCGGGAGCGATGTCACGGACGTAAGCCAGCACGCGTTCGTAGATGCTGGGCGAGTCGGTGACGAGCCCCCGGAACTCCTCGTCGGTGAACAGGTCCCGGAACACCCGCAGCGTGAGCTCGGGCTCCTCGTAGATCACCGCGGGGGCCTTCACCTTCTTCGCCTGCTTCTGTATGTCGTCCCAGAGCGCGACGAGCCGTTTCATGTCGTGGATGATCGCCTCTTCGGGTGCACCCTCGGCGGCCGTGCGCACGATCACGCCGTGGCCGCTCGGCTGCACCTTCTTCAGGATCGACTTCAGCCGCTTGCGCTCCGTGTCGCCGAGTCGGCGGCTGATGCCGGACAGATCCTGGTCGGGGGCGAACACGAGGTAGCGACCGGGCAGCGAGATCTGGGCGGTGAGGCGAGCGCCCTTGCCGCCCATCGGGTCCTTCGTCACCTGCACCATCACGGCTTGACCCGACTTCAGCACGTTCTCGATGCGGGGGGCCGGCCCCTCCAGGTCCTCGGGCCGGTAGTTCACCTCACCGGCGTACAAGACACCATTGCGGCCACGGCCGATGTCGACGAACGCGGCCTCCATACCGGGAAGCACGTTCTGCACGCGGCCCAGGTAGACGTTGCCGACCATCGAGGTCGCGCCCTGGCGGGTCACGTAGTGCTGGACCAGCACGTCCTCCTCGAGTACGGCGATCTGGTCGCGCTCGCCGCGCTCGGTGATCACCATCAGCTTGTCAGTGATGCGGGGCGGCACGATCGCGGGCTCGCGACGACGGCGCCCGTCACGCCCGGGGCGGCTGCGACTGCCGCGGATCCCGCGGGTCGGGCCGCCTGCCGCGACCTGTTCCTCGACGGTCATCTGCTGTGTCCGCCCGCCCCGAGAATCCTGATCGTCCTTGGACTGGCCGTTGCCGCCCCCGCGGCCCTGGCCCGACTTCGATCCCGATCCCCCGCGGCCACCGCCGCCTCGCGACGACGTGCTCCGTCCGCCTGCGGGCGCGTCGGGTGCAGCGTCGTCACGCTGGGACGAAGAGGTCTGCGCTCGAGGTGAAGGGTCGACGCCACCCTCGGCATCCTCTCGCGAGCGCTCCGAGGCGCTCCCGCTTCCCCCTCGGCCCCGCCCCCGACCGCCGCGGCGACGCCGCTTCCGCGGGGCGCCTGACGGCGAGGACGATACGTCGGCGGTCTCGGGAGTGCCGGCTACCTCTTCGGCGGCCGTCTCGGTCTCGCCCGATCCCTCCGAGCCCGACGAGGGACGGGGGCGAGCCGGCGCCGGGCGCGTGGGCGAGGCATCGCTCGAGGGGGCGTCGGACCCATCGGTGGTCGTTGCCGACGGAGAGCCTGAGCCCCTGCTGCCACGGCCTCGGCCCCCCCGGCGCCGGCGGCGCGCCCCGCTCGAGGCGCTCGGAGCCGGTTCGCCCTCGGCCACCCCGCCCGATCCTCCTCCGTGCGACTCGGTCGTCGCGGGCCTCTCGGGCTTCGCTGCCGTCTTCGCGGGCGCCTCGGGTTTCGCCGGCGCCTCCGTCCTCGGCGACGATCCGGTCCGGGGCTTCGGGGGGGTGCCGGGCTTGGGCAACGGCGCGCCCCGCTTGAATGCGGCGATGCGCTCGTCGACCTCGGGGTCGGTCGGCACCTTCGGTGCCGCGACCTCGGTCTCGTGATCCACGGTTACTCCTCTCGGTCGATGCGAGAGGACGCGCTGAGGCCGGTGCAGACGCAACCACCGAACCGCGCGCGCGTGCAGCGCGCCGTGCTCGGCGACGAGGTGCTATCGGTGCCCACGCTGCGGCCGGTGCCGCGCGCCCGGCCTCGCGCGAGATCGCGCACCCGTTACATCCTTGTCCGGCGCTCGCGGTCCGCGCTCCTGGCCGTTGATGCGGCTGGGCGGCGGTCGCGCGCCTCCTCGACTCCCGGAAACCCGCCGAGACCGTGGATCCGGTGGATCCGGTCCTGGACGGGAACGTCTGCGCACGAGCATAGCAGCGCGAACGGGGACCCGAGCACGAACCGACCGGTCGGGGCCCGCTCCGCATCGGGGCGGCCTAGTCCCTCCGGACCAGAGGAACAGGGCCGTGTCCCCCGGGGGGAACCCGGCGTTGGCTGGATACCGCCGTACGCCGAACCTGCCGACACTTCCCCCATGAGCAACGTCGCCTTCCCCGCCAACGTGGCGACCCTTCCATCGGCCATGCATCGGGTCCGTGTACTGCTCGTCGACGACAACGACGGGTTCCGCGAGTCCCTCGCGATGCTGCTCGACACCGAGGAGATGACCGTCGTGGGGCAGGCGCCCAACGGTGCGGAAGCGCTGGCCATGATCGGGGGTCTCGACCCCGACGTGGTGTTGATGGATGTCCGCATGCCCGAGATGGACGGCATCGAGACCACCCGCGAGCTCAAGTCGCGGTTCCCGTCGCTCGGCATCGTGGCCCTGACGGGCTCCGAGGACCAGCGGGCGGTGCGCGACATGCTGGTCGCGGGTGCGTCCGGCTACGTCTTGAAGGACAGCGACGGCGACGAGATCCTGCACGCGGTTCGCCAGGCGGTCACCGGCGGGGGGGTGCTCTCTCCCGAGGTCACGCCCACCGTGATCGAGGAGCTCACCGAGGCCCTCGGGCGTGAGCGTCGACGTACCCGTCAGCTCGAGATCGCCCAGGAGGCCCTGCTCGAGCGGGCGGCTCGGCGGCACGAGCTGATCTCGCGGCTGGGCCACGAACTCCGCACCCCGGTGACCGTGATCCTGGGTATGGCGCAGACGCTCGCCAAGGGAACCGCGCCCGAGGAGGACCGCGGGGCGATCCTGGAAAGCCTCGTCGACCGCGCGAACGGGCTGGCCAGGCTCGTGCACCGGTTCGAGGCGGCCGTCGAGGCCGGACTGACCGAATGGGCCGACGTGGTGCAGGTGGCGCGCGAGGTCGCGGAGGGACGGGAGCGGGTCACGATCGAGGCCCCTGCGGGCCCCGCGATGGCGAGCCTGAACCGCACCGCCGCCCACCGCGTGATCGAGGAGCTCGTCGAGAACGCGCTGGCGTTCTCCCCCGTCGACTCGCCCGTGATCGTGTCCGTGACCCTCGGCCCGTCGGGGCCCGAGGTGCGGGTCACCGACCACGGGTCCGGCATCGACCCCGAGGCGATGCACCGCATCTTCGAACCGCTCGAACAGGCGGAGAGCCTGAACACCCGCACCCATCAGGGGGTCGGGCTGGGCCTGACGCTGGCGCGCATGTCGGCCAACGCGATGGACGGCGACGTGCTGCTCGAGTCGACGGGCCCCGAAGGCTCGACGTTCGTGTGGGTCGTGACGCGCCCGGTTACTTGAACCGGCGCATGTGCACGTTCAGCAGGATGCCGATCGCCACGAAGTTCACGAGCATCGCCGTGCCCCCGTAGCTCAGGAACGGCAGCGGGATGCCGGTGATCGGCATGATGCCGATCACCATGCCGACGTTGACGAAGATCTGGATCGCGAACATCGATGCGACCCCGGTGGCCAGGTAGGTGCCGAACGCATCCTTCGACAGGTACGCGATGCGGATCGCCCGCCAGAGCAGCAGCGCGAACAGCCCCAGCACGAAGGCCGAGCCGAAGAAGCCGAACTCCTCCCCCACCACCGTGAAGATGAAGTCGGTGTGCTGCTCGGGCACGTAGTCGAGGTTCGTCTGCGAGCCCTGCAGGTACCCGCGCCCGAACATGCCGCCCGAGCCCACCGCGATCACCGACTGCTCGAGGTTGTATCGCGCGTCCTCGCTGACCGAGCCGGAGTCGAAGACCGTGAGCAGCCGCTCGACCTGGTACTCCTCGACGACGTTCATCTGGAACGCGAGCGCGATCAGCACGATCGTGGCCGCCGCGAGCGCGATCAAGTGCTTCGCCTGGGTGCCGGCGACGACCAGCACGCCCACCGTGATCGCCGCGAGCGCGATCGTCGTGCCGATCTCGACGTTCACGAACACGAGCAGCATCGTCACGCCGGCGACGCCGATCACTCGGACGAGGTCCGGAACGGTCGGCACCGGCGACCGCAGCTCGGACAGCATCGCCGCGAGGATCACGATCAGGCCGATCTTCGCGAACTCCGACGGGCTGATCTGCAGCAGGCTGACGCCGGGGATGTTGATGTAGTTGCTCGTGCCCGTCTGGCTCGCCGCGAGCCCCGGGATGCGCAGCAACAGCAGCCCCACGAGTGTCGCCCCGTAGATGAACCCCGCGTAGACCTTCAGGAACCGGTAGTCGAACGTGGCCATCACGAGGAGCAGCACAAGGCCGAGCACGGCGGTGACCACCTGCTTGTTCACGCGGGAGAACGGATCGAAGCCGTCGGCGCGCAGGGTCTGGCTCGTGGCGGAGTAGATCGCGAACAGGCCGATCACCACGAGTGCCGCCGTGACGAGCAGTAACGTCGGGTCGAGGTGGCGGATCGGGCGCCGTTCGTCGGCCCAGACTCGACCTGCAACGACGTCCATCAGTCCTGCCCCGTCTGGGTGATGACCGGTGCGTCCGACTCGATGCCGTACATCGTCTCGATCATGCGGCGCACGAGCGGCGCCGCCACGTCAGACCCGAAGCCCGCCTGTTCCACCATCGCCACGACCACGTACTTCGGGTCGTTCGCCGGCACCATCGCGGCGAACCACGACGTGTCCTGGAACTGATCGCCACGGTACGCGGTGCCGGTCTTCCCGGCCACCGGGATCTCGTCGAGTGGGAAGCCGTAAAAGGCGCTCCGCGCCGTGCCCCGAAGGGGCACCTGGGTGAGTGCGTTTCGGATGTAGTCGAGCTCGGCCTTCGTGTAGGGCACGGTTCGATCGCACTGGCCGTTCACCGTCTTCAGCTCGGACTCGCCGTCGCTCGCCATCACCCGATCGACGACGTGGGGACGGCACATGTGACCCTCGTTCGCGATCGCGCCGTAGGCGGTTGCGAGCTGTAGGGGGGTGACCGACATGTAGCCGGATCCGATCATCGTGAGGATGTAGCCGCCGGGGTTCCACCCGCCCGCACCGAACAGGTCCCGCTGCGCCGGGTCATTGCCCCACTCGGCGTCGGGCAGGAACCCGCTCGCCTCTCCCGGCAGGTCGACGCCCGTCGGCCTCTCGAAGCCCCAGGCGCGGAGGTCCCGTTGCAGCGGCTCGTTGTTCTCACCGAGTTGGTCGTTCTGGTACCGGAACCAGAAGTCCGAGCCCCACTCGTAGAAGCTCGAGTCACAGGAGATGATCAGGTGCTCCGCGAGGTTCCCTGGATACAGGTCCTGCGTCGACCAGTTCGAGAAGGAGGCTCCCGACGTGTCACCCGGATGGACGTACTCCGATGGGCATGCGTAACTCGTTCCGAGATCCGCATAGCCCTCCTTGACCGCGGCGAGGGCCGTGAACGGTTTGAAGGTCGAGCCGGGGATGTAGACCTCCTGATAGGCGCGGTTCAGCAGGGGGGCCACGGCGTCCGCGCCAGCGCAGTCCGGATCGTAGCCGAGGTAACACTCCTGCCCCCGCGTCAGGCCGGTTACATACCACCGAGGGTCGAAGTCGGGCCACGAGGCCATGGCCTTCACCCCGCCGGTCTCGACGTCGAGCACGATCACGACGCCCGCATCGGCCTGAAAGTACTTCAGGCTGTCCTCGTCGAAGACCTGCTTCGTACGGAAGATGCTCTCTCGGAGGTGGTCCTCGGCAGCCCGCTGCCACTCGCTGTCGATCGTGAGCACCAGGTCACCTCCGGGGGCAGGCTCACGCCCGCCGAGATCGCGGATGCGCTCCCCGTCGGAGTTCACGACGTAGCGCTGGAGACCCTTGCCCCCCCGCAGCCATCGCTCGTACTGCACCTCGAGGCCGGATTGGCCGGCCATGTCGTTCGGGCCATAGCAGCGCACGGTGGAGTCGAGTTCCTCGCAGGACTGGAACTCGTCACTCTCGAGTTGGGGAGCCGTCACCTGCCCGACGTAGCCGACCATGTGCGAAGCAGTCGTCCCCATCGGGTACTCGCGCACGCTCGCGTTGCGCACCTGCACCCCGGGGAAGTCCTCCTGCCGCTCCCGGATCGCGAACGCGACCTCTTCGTCCACGAACTCCGCGACGGGCTTGGGCTGGTAGTCGAAGTAGAGCTTGCTCTCGAGATCGCGACGGATCTGCTTCACAGGGATGTCGAGCATCGCGGAGAGCTCACCCAGCACCTGCTCGGCCACGCCGCTTTCCTCGAGCTCCTGCTTGTCGACACGGACCTCGAGGCTGCTGCGGTTCTGGACGAGCGGTTGCCCGTTGGGCTTGCCGTATTGGTCCTCGGTCCAGATCTCCCCGCGCAGCGCGTCGATCGCGACCGATCGCACACCGTTGTTCTGGGCTTCCTCGGCATAGACCTGCGTTGCGAGCACCTGCAGGAACCAAAGCCGGGTCGAGAGGGCCGCGAACATCACGAGCACCAGGATCGCGAACACCTTGAGGCGGGCGGAGCTCTTCTCCATCTAGAACCTCACCACCCGTGTCGGCCTCGACCCCTCGATCACTCGGCGCAGCAGCGGGTAGACGATCGGCGTGAGGATCGCGTTGTAGAGCGCGGTCAACAGGGTCACGCGGATCGCGTAGGAGAACGTCTCCTCGAGCTGACCGAGGAGGAACGCGACGACCTGGTAGAACGCGATGCCTGCCGCCGTGCCCACCCCGACCAGGATCGTGGGCAGCAATGGCGACGGGGAGACGATGTATTGGCGTGCGAGGCCGGCCGCGTAGCCCACCAGGGTCAGCGTGAGCGCCGTGATGCCTTTGGGCTGGTTCAACAGGAAGTCCTGTGCGAGGCCCGCCGCGAACCCGGTGACCGCACCCTCGTTCGGCCCCTCGAGGATCGCGATCACGATCGTGATGAGGTACATCAGCTCTGGGCGCACGCCGAGGAGTTTGAGGTTCCAGAACAAGGTCGATTGCAGCAGGAGGGCCGTCACGATGACGACGATCGTCACGAGCACACGTCGGGTCACCGGCTCACGCCTCCGTCCTCGCCTGCAACACGAGTACGAACTGCAGCGTCTCGAAGTCGACGGCGGGACGCACCTCCACATACTCCTGCGTGACGTTCTCGGCCTCGATCGTTCGTGAGACCTGGCCGATCAGCATGCCGGGCGGATAGAGGCCGACCTCGCCGTTGACCTCGTACCCCTGCGTGAAGACCGACTCGTCGCCCTCGATCACCGTGCCAGGCTCCACGAGGCTCATGCGCAGATCCTGATCGCCCTGGCCCTCGACGAGGCCCGCTTCCTCGGTGCCCTCGACGGTGGCGGCGACGGCGTAGTCGCGATCGATGATCAGCCGGACATCGGACGACGTCGGGGTCACCTGCACGACGCGCCCGACGAGCATCGGCGAGCCCGGGAAACCGGTCGCCACCGGCTGATCCACCTCGATGCCGGCGTTCGATCCCTTGTCGATCGTGATGGTGTACTCGAAGTTCGAGATGCCGTTCGCGATCACGAGCGCCGGCACCGACGTTGGGTCGAGTGAGCCGCGGAGCTCCATGAGGTCCAGCAGCCCCTGGTACTGCTCCTGCTCGTATGCATCGGACGCGATCTGCGAGCGGAGGGAATCGTTCTCCTCCTGCAGCCGCTCGTTCTCATCGGCGAGCGAGGGAAGGTGCGCGAGCCCCGAGAAGAAGTCACCGACCGGCTCGGTGACCGTCGTCACCGCTTCCTGCATGGGCGCCATGACGGACTTCGCGGCGCTGCCGACCCCGGCGAGCGGGCCAGATGCGCCCTGTCGGTAATCGAGGGTGATCACCGCGAGGGAGATCGAGACCAGGGCGACCACCAGGAGCCGCGTCGAGCGGGGGCGCTGCCGGGTGACCACGGGCGGCTACCGGCGCGACGGGGTCACCAGGACGCGCTGCAGCACCTCGAACTCCTCGAGGCACTTGCCGGATCCCAGCACCACCGCCTGCAGCGGCGTGTCGGCGATGCGCACGGGCATGCCGGTTTCGTGGCGCAGGCGCTTGTCGAGCCCGCGGAGCAGGGCGCCGCCGCCGGTGAGCACGATGCCGCGGTCCATGATGTCCGCGGAGAGCTCGGGGGGGGTCCGGTCGAGCGTGGTCTTGATGGCGTCGATGATGGCGTTGACGGGTTCCTCGATCGCGCGGCGGATCTCCTCCGCCGTGATCGTGATGGTCTTCGGCAGACCGCTCACGAGGTCGCGCCCCTTGATCTCGGCCACGAGCTCCTCCGGCATCGGGAACACGCTCGCGATCGCGAGCTTGATCGCCTCCGACGTGCGCTCACCCAGGAGCAACGAGTACTCCTTCTTCACGTGCTGGATGATCGCCTCGTCGAGCTCGTCGCCGCCGATGCGGATCGACGTGCTCGTGACGATGCCTCCGAGCGAGATCACCGCGACCTCGGTCGTCCCGCCGCCGATGTCGACCACCATGTTCCCGGTGGGCTCGTGGATCGGGAGCCCGGCGCCGATCGCGGCCGCCATGGGCTCCTCGATGATGTAGGCGCGACGGGAACCCGCCGCGATCGTCGCCTCCTCGACCGCGCGCTGCTCCACGCCGGTGATGCCCGACGGGACGCAGACGACCACGCGCGGCTTCGCGAGGAGGCGCCGCTTGTGAACCTTCTGGATGAAGTACCGGAGCATCTTCTCGGTGACGTCGAAGTCTGCGATCACGCCGTCCTTCAGGGGGCGCACCGCCTGGATGTGGCTCGGCGTGCGCCCGATCATGCGCTTGGCCTCGGCGCCCACGGCAAGGATGGCTCCGGTAAGGGTGTTGATCGCGACGACGCTCGGCTCGTTGAGCACGACGCCGCGGCCACGCACGTACACGAGCGTGTTCGCGGTGCCGAGGTCGACGGCCATGTCGCGACCAAGGAACCCGAGTACACCCTCCGTCCCCTGGTTCTTGGACGTGGGAGAAGAAGATCGTTGAATCCTCTCGGCCATGATGGGACTCGCAGGCCATTCAACAGGAGGGCTCCTGGGCTGGCAACTTCACCAGGGCGAAACCACGCGGGCGTCACATCCCGGATAGGCTCCGCGCCATGACGGTCGCGGTGGTCTTTCCGGGGCAGGGCTCGCAGTTCGCCGGCATGGCGGACCCGTGGGTCGGCCATCCTGCCGGCCTGGTCGTGCTCGACGAAGCGGCAGAGGCGATGGGCCGCGACGTGGTCGCCGGCGCTCACGACGAGGCGGCGCTCGCCACGACCGAGTTCGTGCAGCCTGCCCTGCTGGCCTGCGGCGTCGCCGCGTTCCGGGTGCTCGAGGCCGAGGGGTTGACCGGTGTGATCGGCGCCGCCGGGCACTCGCTCGGCGAGTTCTCCGCCCTGGTCGCCGCCGGTGTGCTGCCGCTCGCGGGGGCGCTGCGCGTGGTGGTCGTGCGCGGGGAGGCCATGCAGCGCGCCGGGGAGGCCCGGCCCGGCACGATGACCGCGCTGCTGGGCACCGGCCCCGACGACGCCGAGGCGCTCTGTGACGAGGCCCGCGGCGACGACGTGCTGCTCGTCGCGAACCGCAACTCACCCGTGCAGTCGGTGATCAGCGGCTCGGTGCCGGCGATCGAGCGTGCCGAGGCGCTCGCCGCGGAGCGGACGACCCGCGCGGTGCGCCTGAACGTGGCCGGGGCGTTCCATTCCCCGCTGATGGAGCCGGCCGTGCAGCCGATCCTCGACGAGCTGAACTCTCTCGAGTTCTCGACTCCCGCGTTCCCGATCGCGGAGAACGTCAGCGGCACGCTCGTTTCGGACCCCGCCCGGCTGCGGTCGCTGCTCGAACGCCATGTGATCTCGCCCGTGCGATGGCAGGAGGACGCGCAGGCGCTCGCCGCCGCGGGCGCCGCCACGTTCCTGGAGTGCGGCCCCGGCGACGTGCTCACGAAGATGGCCAAGCGGGTCGTGCCGGACGCGAGCGCGGTCGCGGTCGGCTCGCCCGAGGCTGCGGCGGCCGCGGTAAGCTCGGCGCCGTGACGCGCCACGCCACCATCGCCGGGGTGGGGAGCTCGCTCCCGCCGCGACTCGTGCCCAACACCTGGTTCGAGGGCTTCGTCGACACGAACGACGAATGGATCCGGGACCGAACGGGCATCGAGGCTCGCCACTTCGCCGACGCCGGGACGCAGACGAGCGACCTCGCCGTGGAAGCGGCGCGCGGCGCCCTCTCGAGCGCGGGGGTGGCGCCCGAGCAGCTCGACATGATCGTGGTGGCCACGATCAGCGGCGACACGATCTTCCCTGCGACCGCCGTGTGGGTCCAACGGAAGCTGGGCGTGAGCTGCCCGTCGTTCGACATCAACGCGGCGTGCTCCGGATTCAGCTACGGGCTGAGCGCGGCCACCGCCTACGTCACCGCCGGCATGGCCGACACGATCCTGCTGATCGGGGCCGAGATCTTCAGCCGCATCCTCGACTACACCGACCGCGGCACCTGCATCCTGTTCGGCGACGGCGCGGGCGCCGCGGTGGTGCGGGCGTCCGAGGTGGCGGGCATCGAGGGCTCGATCCTCGGCGCCGATGGGAACGCAGCGGAGATCCTGTGGATGCCCGCGGGCGGCACGCGCACGCCTGCCTCCGCCGAGACCGTCGAGGCCAACGACCACACCGTGCGCATGCCGAACGGACGCGAGGTCTTCAAGCGGGCAGTGACCGAGATGGCCGCGGCGTGTCGCGAGCTGCTTGACAAGTCGGGGCACACGATCGACGACGTCGACGTGCTGATCCCGCATCAGGCGAACGCGCGCATCATGAGCGCCGTCGTCGACCGTCTCGGGATCGATCCGGCCAAGGCCGTGGTCGACGTCGCTGAGGTCGGCAACACGAGCGCCGCCTCGATCCCGATCGCGCTCGACCGCGCATGGCGCGCCGGGACGATCGGGCAGGGCGACCTCGTGCTGTTCGCGTCGTTCGGCGCGGGGCTCACGTGGGGTGCCACGCTCGTACGCTGGACCCTGCCGTCGCCCACCGACGTGGGGACGTCGGCCCCAGCCGGGGCCACCACATGACGTCGAAGGTCGCCGTCGTCACGGGCGCGTCTCGCGGCATCGGCCGTGCATGCTCGATCGCTCTCGCCGAGGCAGGGTGGACCGTCGCGATCGGCTACCGCAGCGACGAGGCGGCCGCGAAGGCCGTCGTGGACGCGCTCGAGGTTGCGGGCACCCCGGGGCTCACGGTCTTCCTCGACACCACCGACGAGTCGAGCGTGACCGAGGGTTTCCGCAGGGTCACCGAGGAGGCCGGCAACGTCACCGGCCTCGTGAACAACGCCGGGTTCAGCCAGGACGGCCTGCTGCTGAAATACTCGATGGACACCTACGACAGGGTGATGACCACGAACGTGAAGGGCGCGTTCCTGTGCGCGCAGGCCGCGATGCGGGGCATGCTGCGCGAGAAGTGGGGCCGCATCGTGAACATCTCGAGCGCGGTGGCCCTGCGCGGGAACGCCGGTCAAACCGTCTACGCCGCATCGAAGACGGCGCTCCTCGGACTCACGAAGTCGCTCGCGCGCGAGATCGCGACCAAGGGCGTCACCGTGAACGCGATCTGCCCCGGGCTCGTCGACACCGAGATGACGTCGCACCTCGACGAGCGGGCGCGCGCCTACTACGTCGACCAGACACCCCTGGGGCGCACCGCGCACCTCGAGGAGGTCTCAGCCGTGGTCCGGTTCCTGATGTCGGACGAGGCGTCGTACGTGAACGGTGCCGTGATACCGGTCGACGGGGGGCTGACCGCCTGAGGCGGTCGCGATGGGGCTCCGCCCGCTAGCCTTGGGCGGACCAGGAAGCAGGAGGGGAAGACGGATGACCGACCGTTCGGAGATCGAGACCAGGGTGAAGAAGGTGCTCGCGGAGCAGCTCGCCGTCGACGAGGCGCAGGTGGTGCCCGACGCGCGCTTCGCCGAGGATCTCAACGCCGACTCGCTGGACCTCGTCGAGGCCGTGCTCGCGCTCGAGGAGGAGTGGAGCATCGAGATCCCCGAGGACGAGATGGAGTCGGCGAAGACCGTCGGCCAGGCCGTCGACCTCGTGGCGACCAAGCTGGGCGTCTCGTAGCGCGGCCGGCACGAGGCCGCGGGACAGGAGCGTTCCCTCCGTGAGCGAACGTCGCAAGGTCGTGATCACCGGCATCGGACCGGTGACCCCGGTCGGCACCGGGATCGACGCCTTCTGGCGCGGGCTCACGAGCGGCACCAACGGGGTGCGGCCGATCGAAGCGTTCGACACGAGCGAACTGCCCGTGTCGCTGGCCGGTTTCCCAGTCGACTTCGTCGTCGCGGACCACCTCGACCTCAAGGAAGCCCGCCGCACCGATCCATTCGCGCAGTACGCGATCGCGAGCGCGAAGCTGGCATGGGCCGATGCCGGCGAGCCGGAGGTGCGCTCGGAGCGGGGCGCGGTGATCTACGCCACGGGCATCGGCGGCGTGCAGACCCTTCTGCGCCAACACGACGTGCTGCGGGAGAAGGGCGCCGGCCGGGTCTCGCCGTTCATGGTGCCGATGCTGATGGCCAACGCCGCCGGCGGCCACATCGCGATGCACTTCGGGCTCACCGGGCCGAACTACTGCACCGTCTCCGCGTGTTCCTCGTCGAACCACGCGATCGGCGAGGCGATGCGGCTGATCCGCGACGGGTACAGCGACCTCGCGATCGCGGGTGGTTCCGAGGCGGCGACGATCCCGCTGACGGTGGCGGCGTTCGCACAGATGACGGCACTGACGAAGAACCCTGACCCCGAGACCGCCTCGCGTCCGTTCGACGCCGAGCGCAACGGGTTCGTGTTGTCCGAGGGGGGCTGCGCGCTGATCATGGAGAGCGAGGAGCACGCGAGGGCGCGTGGCGCTCGCATCTACTGCGAGGTCGCGGGCTACGGCGCGAGCGACGACGCGCACCACATCACCGCGCCCGACCCCAAGGGCTCGGGCGCGGCGCTCGCGATGACCTGGGCCCTCGACGACGCGGGCGAGCCAGCGACCGCCGTCGACTACGTGAACGCGCACGGCACCTCGACACCGCTCAACGACGCGGCCGAGACCGCAGCGATCAAGAACGTGCTCGGCGAGCACGCGCACGCGGCGGCCGTCTCCTCGACGAAGTCGATGACCGGCCACATGCTCGGCGCCGCCGGCGCGGTCGAGGGGGCGGCGTGCGCGCTGGCCATCGCCAACGGTGTGATCCCGCCCACGATCCACTACGTGACGCCCGACCCGGACTGCGACCTCGACGTCACGCCGAACGCGGCCCGCGAGCTCGACGTCAGGCTGGCGCTGTCGAACTCCTTCGGGTTCGGCGGTGCCAACGCGACGATCGCGTTCCGGGCGTTCTGACCGATGCTACGCGAGGGTCTGCGCCACCACTCCTGGGCGACCGAGCAGCTCCTCGGGCGCTGCGGCTCGCTCACCGAGGAGGAGCTCACCCGGCACATCCCCGCGATCTACGGAAGCACGCTCGATACGGCGCGCCACCTCGTCGACGCCGACAACTGGTACCTGTCCCGCATCTCCCGGGGCGATCTCGGGATCCCCGGGTTCGACCCCGACGGCCTGCCGCTGTCCGACCTGCTTCCCGTCGCGGCCGCGAACGCGGCCGGTTGGGAGGCGATCTTGGAACGAGAACTCGATCCCGACACCGACATCGTCGTCACGCACGAGGACGGCAGCGTCACCCACGCGACGCTCGGGATCCGCCTCGCCCAGGTCCTCCATCACGGCAGCGATCATCGCTCGCAGATCGCCACGGCGCTCACCACGCTCGGCCACGAGCCACCCGAATTCGACGTGTGGGCCTACGGCGAGACGGTGGGTCTCGTCCGCGATGAGCCGGATGACGGCGCCTGACGCCCAGCGCTCAGGACGAAGGTCATCGTCGCGCGTGCCCGCGGTGAGGCGTTGCCAGGGTTCGTGACGCCGCTCCCACCCCTTGTGGGTGGGAGCGGCTCACGGCTCAGTGGATGATCGAGGCGTCGTCCCCCTGCATGCACACGCCGAGGGGTGCGTTGGACGTGAACGCCTCGAAGTCGAGGCTCGACGATCCCGGCGCGACCGGTGTGTAGGAAGCCGACACCTGCTGCCACGACGAGGTCAGGGCCATCGACTGCACAACCGACCCCTGCAGCACGCCGCCCACGTACTCGCGCACGCGCAGTTTGAGCGTCAGCCCCGGGGTGTCCGAGCGAGCCCAGATGCTCGCGGTGTAGGCACCGGCCTGCGTCACGCTCACCCAGCTCGGCTTGTCGTCGAGCCCGCAGCTCGCGCCGGCGACGGTGTTCGAGACCTGCGCGGCCCAGCCGCCAGAGTGCCCGCCCGCGACCCGGCTCAGCGTGTTCGTCGACACCTCGCCCTTCCAACCGGACATGTCCACCTCGAACCCCGGGTTCCCGACCAGTTCTGTGACCACCGTCCAGCTCCGCTCCGCCGGACTCGCGTCGACGTTGCCGGAGCCGTCGGTCGCGGCGACCTGGAAGGTGTGCGAGCCGGCGGTCAGGTTCGTGTAGGCCGTCGGTGACGTGCACGGGGCGAACGCCCCGCCGTCGAGGCGGCACTGGAACGTCGACGGCTCGTCGGCCGAGAAGCCGAAGGTGGCCGATGTGTCGGCGACCGAGCCCGACGGACCCGAGTCGATGAACGTGTCGGGAAGGGTCGTGTCGGGCTGGTTCAGCTTGATGGATGCATCGTCGGCCTGCATGCACACGCCGACGGGTGCGTTGGATGTGAACGCCTCGAAGTCGAGGCTCGACGATCCCGGCGCGACCGGTATGTAGACCACCGACACCTGCTGCCATGACGAGGTCAGGTCGATCGTCTGCGAGACCGACCCTTGCAGCGAACCGCCCACGAACTCGCGCATGCGCAGCCTGAGCGTCTGCCCGGGGGTGTCCGATCGGGCCCAGATGCTCGCGGAGTAGGCACCGGTCTGCGTCAAGCCCACCCAGCTCGGCTGGTCGTCGAGGCCGCAGTTCGCGCCGGCCTGGGAGTTCGAGACCTCCGCGGCCCAACCGCCCGAGTGCCCGCCCGCGACCCGGCTCAGCGTGTTCGTCGACGCATCCCCCTTCCAACCGGATGTGTCGACCTCGAACCCCGGGTTCCCGATCAGGTCGCTCCCAGCGTCGAGCACGGTCCAGCTCCGCTCCGCGGGGCTCGCGTCGACGTTGTAGCTGCCGTCGGTGGCGGCGACCTGGAAGGTGTGTGAGCCGGTGGTCAGTCCGGCGTAGCTCACCGGAGACGTGCACGGGGCGAACGCCCCGCCGTCGAGGCGGCACATGAACGTCGACGGCTCGCTGGCCGAGAAGCCGAAGGTGGCCGACGTGTCGACCACGGAACCCGACGGACCCGAGTCGATGATCGTGTTCGGCCGGGTCGTGTCGGGCGTGGGCCCGGGATCCAGTGGCGCGAAGCCGACCCCGGCGTGCTCCTCACGCCCGAACATGGAGCCGTCGCTACCGACCCACAGCCCCTGTGGGGTGGCTTCCAGGACCATGGTGCCGTGTTCGCGGGACTTGGTGGGGTTCCACGGGAGGGCCATGCCGGTCACCGGGTGGATCGCGCCGATGCCCGGGCGGGAGACCGCGCCTGCACCGGCCGAGTCTCTGCCCAGTGGATTGTCCAGCCAGCGTTGGTGGCCGCCGACGTACACGGCGGGTCCTGTGATCGCCACGCTGTAGAGGGTGTCGCCACCGGTCCAGTTGATCCACGTGGGTGCAGCTGTCGAGCTCACGTTCGCGGTTTCGAAGCGGCCGGCGGCATCACACATACCGGTCGTGGTGCCGTTCGGCCCCCCGGTGGTGACGATCACGAAGTAGGAGCCATCGGGGGAGAAGTCCACGCCCTGGGCCCATTCCCGCCGGCTGCCGCCCGCCGGGCAGTTCGCGGCGAAGCGGGGCGCGTACCAGGTGCTGAGCGTCGCGGTGGCGCCGAGGTTCAACATGAAGGCGCGTCTGCGGGCCAGGCCGTTGACCGTGACGAAGTTGCCCGTGGCCACCAACCGGGTGCCGTCGGGGGAGACCGCGATGTGTCGGACCCTGACGTCGTCGTCGGGGTTGACCGTCCCGGCGACCGTGATGTTGATGGCGCCCGTGTCTGCGCCGGTCGTCGGGTTCATCGCCATCACCTTCTTCGTGAAGTTCCCCGCCGCGATGAGGGCGCCGTTGGCGAGCACGACGTCGTTCACCGTTCGCATGCCCGTCGGCGCGAAGGTCGGATCGATCCGATCGTTGACCAGGTCGTACTTGAGGATCCCCCGCCGGGTGATCCCGTTGACCTTCGTGAAGGCGCCCGCGATGAAAAGCGCGGTCCCGTCGGCGGTCGCCTCGATCGCGCCCACCGTCCCGTCGAACGACAGGTCGAGCGGTGAGATGACCCCCGTCTCGCTGTCGAAGGCGACGAAGTTCTGCCTTGCGTACGTGGTCGTCCTGGCCGGGTCCTGCACCTCTCTGAACTTGCCGCCGGCATAGATGGTGCTTCCGACCTGCGCGTAGGCGCGCACGTCAAACGATGTGTCGCTGAGGACGATGTGGGGGGTGGTGTCGGCCGGATTCTCCGACACCACCGCGGGCTGAGAGATCGAAGCTCGCGCCGGCAGCGTCGGGAGCACGCCCCCGACAACCAGCGCGACCGAGCACATCACCCATGCCGACGCCTTCTTGAAGATCCTCACCGTTCCCGCTCCTTGTGCATGTCGGATGGTCCGTACCTCGACCCACGTCAGGGTGCGGCCCGGCCGGCAAGGCGGTCGGGCCTGCACGAACCGTAGATCGATGGAGGGCTGAACGCGCCACCCGTCGTGCGTATCGGGGATACGTGCAACGGATGACCGAGCGGGGCCCCCGCTCGTTCGGTCTACTCCTCGAACGAGCGGTACCAGCGACCTCCGTTGTACTCGGCCACGACGGCCTTCCCATCGACATCGCCGAGGAACCGGATCCGTCGCGGATCCCTCTCGGCGCCCACGGCGAACCACCCGTCGCCGAGCGGGATCAGGGTCCTGCTGTCGATCGCGCCCGCTACCTCGTACGGCCACTGCAGCACGAGCTCGCCCTTGCGCGCGAGGATACGGAGCACGGGAGCCCACGGGTCGTTGTTGCGGTAGAGGCCTGGCGCGCCACGGAGAGCCTCGGGCAGGTCGGCGGGTTCGGAGAACGCGACCCCCTCACGCCGGAACCAGGTCGCTCCGTGGAAGGCCTCGACGACGTGGCCCTCGTCGTCCCGACCGAACTCCAGGGCGAAGCGATCGAGCGCGTCATGGGCGACGAGGAACGCATCCACCGGCTCGGGCTCGAGCGGGTCGCGCTCGAGGCGCACGGTGAGCGGCCCGAGCGTGACGGCCAGGCCGTCCTCGACGGCGGCGAGCACCAGCACCCGTCCGTCCTCGCCGAGGTACCGGCCGACGTACTCCTCGGCGTTCCCGATCGCGGTGGGGGCGGGCGGGGCCCAGGTCGGCGGGAGCTCGGTGCCCGCGAGGCTGGCGCGCGCCGCCGCGAGGGCGTACGCGGCAACCGAGTTCTTGCCGCCGCCGCCGTTCTGAAGGATCACGACGCCCAGGCCCTCGTCGGGCGAGACGGCGAGCAGCGCCGTGTATCCGACCATGCCGCCGGTGTGCGCGATCCACCGATGACCGTCGACGTCCTCCTGCCACAGGCCGTAGGCGTAGCGACCGCCCTCGCCATCGTCGGTCCCGCCGTCGGTGAGCGCCGAGAACATCGCCTCGGTCATGATGCGCCCGCCCCGCCCGTCGTGAACGTCGCCCCGTGCCAAGAGCAGCCGCGCGTAGGCCGCCATGTCGATGACGTTGGACGTGATCGAGCCGTCGGCGGTGCTCGAGACGATGCGCTGGGCGGGCGAGAGGGTGTGGCGCAACTGCGGCGGCCGGTCCCAGAGGGTCGGCTCGTACCCCACGGCGGTCGTCAGGTACTCCTGCTCGGTGATGCGGGCGACGGAGTCGCGCATGCCGAGCGGGCCGAAGAGGCGCTCGGCGACCAGCTCGTCGATCGTGGAGCCCGTGACCCGCTCGAGGCAGGCGCCGACGATCTTCCATGCGTCGTTCGAGTACCAGTACCGCTCCCCAGGCGCCGTCGTGGGCGGATGCTGCCGCGCGAGCCAGAGCGCGCCGTGGAGCGTGGGAGCGTCCTCGGTCCCGATCGCGAGGCCCGACGTGTGCTGCATCAGGTGGTGCAGGGTGATCGGTCCGAACGGTTCCGGGAGGTCGAGCCACGGCAGGATCTCGTTCACGCTGACGTGCAGGTCGAGGCGGCCGGCGTCGGCCTCCTGCACCGCGACGATGCCGGTGAACGACTTCGAGATCGACCCGATCTGGAACCGGGTCTCGGGTCGCACCGGCATACCGGCGGCCACGTCGGCCAGACCGCGGACCGCGACCCCGAGGATCTCCTCGCGGTCGGTGATGGCGAGGGCCGCCCCGGCGGCGTGCGAGGACTCCAGGTGATGCTCGAGCGAGGCCCCGATCCGGTCGAAGGCCTGCTGCAGGCCGGTCATCCAGGGCCTCCGGCGACCGCTACTCCCCGAAGAACAGCGCGAGCTCTCGCTCGGCTGACTCCGGCGAGTCGCTGCCGTGCACGATGTTCTCGCCGATCTCGGTGGCGAAGTCGCCGCGGATCGATCCCGGGGGTGCCTCGACGGGGTTCGTCGGCCCCATCAGGGTGCGCCAGCAGGTGATGGCGTCGTCGCCGGTGACCTTCGCCACGACCACCGGTCCCCCCGTGATGAAGTCGACCAGCTCGTCGAAGAAGGCCTTGTCCCGGTGCTCGCCGTAGTGCTGCTCCGCGGTGGCGCGAGGGATCGAGAACAGGCGCATCTCCTCGAACGTGAGCCCCTTGCCTTCAACGCGGCGGAGCACCTCGCCCACGAGGCCCCGCCGAACGCCGTCGGGCTTCACGATCAACAGGGTGGATTCGGTCGCCATGTGGTTCGTCGGTCTCCTCGGGGTCGAGCCGGGCACGGAGGCCGGCGCGGAGCTCAGGTGGTCAGGCCGAGCGCCCGGCGGGCGTCGGCGACAGTGTACAGAGAGCCGGTCACGCAGATGAGGTCGCCCTGCGCTGCCGCCGCGCGCGCTGCGTCGAGCGCCTCGGCCACCGAGGCGTGGACCGTGACGGGCTTGCCCTCGGCGCCGAACGCCTCGGCGATCGGGATGGCGTCTCCCGTGCGCTCGCTCTCGTTGCGCGCCGCGTAGGCGACGTCGGCGATCGGCGCGAGCTGTGCGGCGATGCCGCCGACGTCCTTGCTCGCGCCGATCGAGAGCACGAGGTGCAGCCGATCCCAGAGGAAGAACTCGCGCAGCGCAGCCGCGAGCGCCTCGGCACCGGCGGGGTTGTGGGCGCCGTCGAGCACGATCGCCGGGTGCCGTGCGACGACCTCGAGACGTCCAGGCCACCGCACGCCGGCGAGCGCCTCCCGCAGCGTCGCGTCGTCGAGCGCCTCGCCCAACAACGCCTCGCACGCCGCGATCGCAGCGGCGGCGTTGCGGACGGCGTGCTCGCCGAACAGCGGCAGGAAGAGCTCCTCGTACGAAGCGCGCATTCCTCGGACCGCGAACGACTGGCCGCCCACGGCCTGCAGTCGCTCGGTGACTTCCCAGTCGCGGAACTCGAGCGACATCGTCGCGCCGACCTGATCGCACCGAGCCTCCAACACCGCGAGCGCTTCGTCATCCTGTTCCCGGACGATCACGGCCTTCCCGTCTTTCACGATGCCGGCCTTCTCCCCCGCCACCTCGGTCAGGGTCGCGCCGAGCTCGCGATGATCGAGCCCGATCGGGGTGACCACGGCAACGTCGCTGGAGACGAGGTTCGTGGCGTCCCACGTGCCCCCCATGCCGACCTCGAACACGCCGAGGGCGACGGGCTTGTCGGCGAACCAGAGGTACGCGAGGGCGGTCAGCGCCTCGAAGTAGGTCACCCGATCGTCAGCCTGGTCGTCGACAAGCTCGAGGAAGGGCTGCAGGTGCGTGAACTCCTCGGCGAACTCCGCCTCGGTGATGTCGACACCACACACCGAGAGCCGCTCGGTCACGGACTCGAGGTGCGGCGACGTGTACAGGCCCGTCGTGAGGCCGTGGGCGCACGTGATCTCGGTCGCCACCCGCGCCGCCGTGCCCTTGCCGTTCGTGCCCGTGACGTGGATGGTCGGGTACGACAGCTGGGGATCGTCCAGGTAGGTGGCGATCGCCAGGATGCGCGACAGGTCGGGCACCATGCGCGTCTCCTTGCGGTCCTCGAGCGCGGAGAGCGCTGCCGCGTAGTCCATCCGGAGGCTCAGTCCTGCGGCTCCCTCGATGCCGGGCCAGGGGGCGGCGCGAGCACCGTCTCGACCGCGAACGTGTCGGCCTCCGCCTGATCGACAGCCCGGATGTTGCCCGCCTCCCGCAGGTCGGCGGTCGCACGGCTCAGCAGGCGCAGCCGGTCCTGCGTGTCGTGAACGGTGACCGAGTCGACCGGTGTCTTCAACGACACCTTGGCGAGCGCCTTCTCCTTGCGCACGGCCGACAGCACGGCGGCAGCCACCGCGTAGATCGCTGGGTCGCTGTCTTCCCCGGCCGGGTCGGCCAGCTCGATGGCGACCGGCCACGACGCCCGGTGCACCGACCCCTCGCGCCACCACGACCAGACCTCCTCGGTCACGTACGGCAGGAAGGGCGCGAACAGCCGCAACAGCACGTCGAGCGCGGCGCGCAGGGCGCCGACCGCCGAGGCCGCGGCTTGCGGACCGTGGGTGCCGTAGGCGCGCTGCTTCACGAGTTCGAGGTAGTCGTCGGTGAATCCCCAGAAGAACCGCTCGACCACGTCGAGGGCCTTCGAGTGCTCATACGCATCGAACGCCTCGGTGGCCCTACTCACGACCGACGCGAGGGTGGAGAGCATCGCCCGGTCGACCGGCTCGGCGACCTCGCCGGGCGCGGTCTCCATCGACAGGACGAAGCGCGAGGCGTTGAGGATCTTGATCGCGAGGCGGCGGCCGACCTTCATCTGCTGGTCGTCGATCGCGGCGTCGTAGCCGAGTCGCGCGCTCGCCGCCCAGTAGCGCACGGCGTCGGCCGAGTGCCGCTCGAAGACCTCGGTCGGCACGACCACGTTCCCCTTGGACTTGGACATCTTCTTGCGGTCGGGGTCGAGCACGAACCCACTGATCGCGGCGTTCGTCCACGGCAGCGAGTCGTGCTCGAGATGGGCGCGGAGCACCGTGTAGAACAGCCACGTGCGGATGATGTCGTGGGCCTGCGGGCGCAGGTCCATCGGGAAGAGCCGCTGGAACAGGTCGGGATCGTCCTCCCACCGCGCGGCGATCTGGGGCGAGAGCGACGAGGTCGCCCACGTGTCCATCACGTCGGGGTCGCCCGCGAACCCCCCGGGCACCCCGCGCAGGTCGGCCGTGTAGCCGGGCGGCACGTCGTCGAGCGGATCGACCGGCAGGGCGGCTTCCTCGGGCAGGATCGGTGTGTCGTACACGGGCTCGCCGGCCTCGTCGAGGGGGAACCACACGGGGAACGGCACCCCGAAGTAGCGTTGGCGACTGACCGCCCAGTCCTGGTTCAGCCCCTCGACCCAGCTCGCGTAGCGCGAGCCCATGAACCCCGGGTGCCAGGCGATCTCGCGCCCGCGCTCGAGCAGGGCGTCCTTGAACTCGAGCGTCTTCACGAACCACTGACGGCTCGAGATCACCTCGAGCGGACGGTCGCCCTTCTCGTAGAACTTCACGACGTGCTGCACCGGCTCCGGCTCGCCGACGAGCCAGCCGCCCTCGCGGAGCAGCTCGACGATCTGCTTCCTCGCCTGCTTCGCGGCCTTGCCCTCGAGCTGACCCATCGCGGCGTTCGCCGTCTCAGGATCGCGCGACTCCCATCCGGGCTCCCCGAACCGCCCGCCGGCGAGCGTGCCGTCGCGGCGCACGACCACCCGGGCCGGCAGCCCGAGGTCGCGCCACCAGACGACGTCGGTGACGTCGCCGAACGTGCAGATCTGCGCGACGCCCGTCCCCTTCTCGGGGTCGGCGAGCTCGTGCGCGACCACCGGCACCGGCACGCGGAAGACCGGCGTGAGCGCGGTCCTCCCCACCAGAGATGCGAATCGGTCGTCGGCGGGGTTCACGACGAGGGCGACGCAGGCCGGGATCAGCTCCGGGCGCGACGTCTCGATCTCGACACGGTCGCCGCCGCCCTCCAGGTCGAACGCCACGCGATGGTAGGTGCCGGCGACCTCGCGGTCCTCGATCTCGGCCTGCGCGACCGCGGTCCGGAAGTCGACGTCCCACATCGTGGGCGCCTCGGCCGTGTAGGCGAGCCCGCTGCGCACGAGCCGCAGGAACGCGCGTTGCGACGCACGACGGGAGACCTCGCCGATCGTCGTGTAGGTCTGCCGCCAGTCGACCGAGAGCCCCAACCGCCGGAACAACGCCTCGAACGCCTTCTCGTCCTCGGTGGTGAGGCGTTCGCAGAGCTCGATGAAGTTCGGCCGGCTGACCGCGACCGGGCCGTCGTCGGGGCGCTCCAGCCTCGAGACGTCGAACGCGGGGTCGGCCGGCAGCGACGGATCGCAGCGGACGCCGAAGTAGTTCTGGACGCGGCGCTCGGTGGGCAGGCCGTTGTCGTCCCAGCCCATCGGGTAGAAGACCTCGTCGCCGCGCATCCGTCGGTAGCGCGCCACGAGGTCGGTGTGCGTGTAGGACATCACGTGGCCGATGTGCAGCGACCCGCTCGCCGTGGGTGGCGGGGTGTCGATCGCGAAGACCAGGTCCCTCGTCTTCGTCCGGTCGAAGTGGTACGTGCCGGCGGCTTCCCACCACTCGTCCCACTTCGCCTCCAGACCGTCGAGCGACGGCTTCTCGGGCACGCTCATGGGGCGCAGTGTACGGAACGGCGCCCGAACGAGCGGTGTTTCGTCGCCCGTGCCCGGTGCAGTAGGCTTCCGGCCGCACCACTCCGACCGAAAGGAGTACCGCGTTGCTCGCAGAGATCGATTTCGGCGAGATCCTGTGGACCACGATCGTGATCTTCTTCATGATCGCGTACCTGATGATCCTGTTCCGGGTCATCTTCGACATCTTCCGCAACCACACGATGTCGGGCGGCATGAAGGCCGTGTGGCTGATCGCCCTGCTGTTCCTGCCGTTCCTCACGTTGTTCATCTACGTGATCGTGCACGGCAAGGACATGGCGCAGCGGGACGTCGCGCAGCAGAAGGCGGCCGAGGCCGACTTCCAGCAGTACGTGCAGAAGGCAGCCGCAGACGCCGGCCCCTCCGGCGAGATCGCCAAGGCCAAGGAGCTGCTCGACTCCGGCGCGATCAGCCAGGAGGAGTACGAGGCCTTGAAGAAGAAGGCGCTCTCCTGAACTGAGCGCACCGCAACGGCATCGCGACGGAGCCCGGCCGACATCGGCCGGGCTCCGTCCGTCTCACGTGCCCGTGAGCGAGAGCAAGAACCCACCGTCCGCGTCGGAAAGCGAGAGGGTGGAGCCTTCGATCGTCGAACTCGCCGTCGCCTCGAGGGCGGCGATGATCGCGGCCTCCTGGTCCATCACCGCCGGATCACACAGCTTCATCGTCGGTGCGATCTCCGCGAACGAGAGTGCGTCGCCGTCGGTCGTGTATCCGCCGGTGAGGCGGTTGCAGCCGCCGGTGCCGCTGACGCGTGCGTCCTTGAAGATCAGGTCTGCGTCGGCACCGGCGATCGTGGACGAGACGGCATCGCCGCCGATCGCGATGCCGTCGACCCGCCACCTGGTGCCCTCGAGCGGCAGGGGCTGCTCCGCGAGGTAGGCGAGGGGCGTCTCGGTCCCCTCGAGCAGGAGCCCGGCTCCGTCGTCGGTCACGGTGAACGAGGCCACCTCACCGAGCGCGGCCACGTACGCGGCCTCCACCTGCATCAGCGGCTCCTCGCAGGCCATCTGGGTCATGCCCCCGGCCTCGATCGTGAGCGAGCCGTCGTCGCCGGCCGAGTACGAACCCCCGAAGCTGTTGCAGCCCGCGGAGCCGCCGGCGCTGCCGTCCGGTTCGAACCGGATCGTGACCCGCGTCGCGTCGGGCACGACCTCCCCGATCAGGGCCTCGATCGAGGCCGTCTCGAGGATCCAGGTCACGCCGACGATGTCTGGCTCCGAACCGTCGCCCTCACCCGAGGAGTCGCGATCCGCGCATCCCGCCAGCGCGAGGCAGAGCGCCGCCGCGGATGCGAGCGGCCGGATCGATGTGCGGCTCAGGCGGCAGTCTCCAACGACTTCTTCGCGTGGTGCAGTTCGAACGCCATCACGATCTCGGCGATGCCGCGGAAGATCGCCATGAAGCCGACCCAGATCAGGATCAGCGCGATGCGCGCGTCGTAGTACTGCTGCGACACCCACATCGCCAGCAGGATCTCGAGGATGCCGACCGTGAGGCCCAGCCACCACAGCGGGTTGCCCTCGCGTGACAGCACGGCGCCGATCACGTGCATCGATCCCATCAGCACCAGCAGGAAGCCCAGGACCGAGGCCAGAGCGAAGGTCGTATCGATCGGCCGGATGAAGCCCCAGAGCGACCCGAGGACGAACAGCACGCCGAGGGCGATGTGGACGAACTTCCACCCGCCGCTGACGGTCGTCGATGCAAGGAACTCGTTGATCGCGGCGCCCAGGAACATCACACCAAGCAAGATGCCCACGGTCGCGACCGACGTGACATTGAATCGGAGCACCAACACGCCGATCATCAACCACGCGACGCCCGTGATCAGGAACAACCACCAGTTCCTGGCGAAGCCGGTCGCCTCGCGCCGGATATCAGGTTCCATCGGATCCCCCCCGTTTCGCTCAGCGGGGCTCGCTGCCCCACGGCGGAATCATGGAACGCCTGGATCCCGACTTCCAGCATCTGGTGTGGGGAAACGGAGCGATGCACTGCGGGCTAGGCGGTCTTCTCCTGGCGCTCGCTGCGCTTCTTCGTGGACTTCGCGTGCGGCACCAAGGTGGGGTTCACGCCCGTGAGCACGACGTCCTTGTCGACGAGGCACTTCGTGACGTCCTCGCGCGAGGGCAGCTCGTACATCACGTTGAGCAGGACCTCTTCCATGATCGCCCGCAGGCCCCGCGCGCCGGTGCCCCGCATGATCGCCTGCTCGCTGATCGCCCGCAGGGCGTCATCCTTGAACTCCAGCTCGACCCCGTCGAACTCGAAGAACCGCTGGTACTGGCGGACGAGCGCGTTCTTCGGCTTCGTGAGGATGTCGACGAGCGCGTCCTCATCGAGGTTGTCGACGCTCGTGATCACGGGCAGGCGTCCGACGAACTCGGGGATCAGCCCGAACTTCAGCAGGTCCTCGGGCAGCACCTGTGCGAACAGCTCCCCGATGTCCTTGTCCTCGCGCGAGACGACGTCGGCGCCGAACCCGACGCCCTTGCGGCCGATGCGACTCTCGATGATCTTGTCGAGCCCGGCGAACGCCCCGCCGCAGATGAACAGCACGTTCGTGGTGTCGATCTGGATGAACTCCTGGTGGGGGTGCTTGCGCCCGCCCTGCGGCGGCACGCTCGCCTGCGTGCCCTCGAGGATCTTCAGCAGCGCCTGCTGCACGCCCTCGCCGGAGACGTCGCGCGTGATCGACGGGTTCTCGCTCTTGCGGGCGATCTTGTCGATCTCGTCGATGTAGATGATGCCGGTCTCGGCCTTCTTGACGTCGTAGTCGGCGGCCTGGATCAGCTTCAACAGGATGTTCTCGACGTCCTCGCCCACGTACCCGGCCTCGGTGAGCGCGGTGGCGTCGGCGATCGCGAACGGCACGTTGAGCATGCGTGCGAGGGTCTGGGCGAGGTACGTCTTGCCGCACCCGGTCGGGCCCAGGATCATGATGTTGGACTTCTGCAGCTCGACCTCGTCGGTCTTGGCCCCGACCTGGATGCGCTTGTAGTGGTTGTAGACGGCGACCGAGAGCACCTTCTTCGCGCGCTCCTGGTCGACCACGTACTCGTCGAGGAACGCGAAGATCTCCTGCGGCTTGGGCAGCTCGTCGAGCTTCAGCTCGGTCGTCTCGGAGAGCTCTTCCTCGATGATCTCGTTGCAGAGCTCGATGCACTCGTCGCAGATGTAGACCCCGGGCCCGGCGATCAGCTTCTTGACCTGCTTCTGGCTCTTCCCGCAGAAGGAGCACTTCAGCAGGTCGGAATCTCCGAACTTCGCCATCAGCCTCTCTTCCCTCTCCGACGGACCGAACGGCCGGGTCTGGCGACCCGGCCGACGTGCGCCTGCGGAATCATCACACGGCGCCGACCCCTGCGGAAGCAAGTTCGGCGATGCCGCGCGTGGTGATGATCTCGTCGATCACGCCGTACTCCTTGGCCTCGTCGGCCGTCAGGATGAAGTCGCGGTCTGTGTCCTTCGTGACCTTCGCGAGGTCCTGGCCGGTGTGCTGGGCGATCAGTCGGTCGAGCAGCTCGCGCGAGCGGATGATCTCCTTGGCCTGGATCTCGATGTCGACGGCCTGGCCCTCGGCACCGCCGTGCGGCTGGTGCAGCAGGACGCGGGAGTGCGGGAGCGCGAAGCGCTTGCCCGGGGCCCCGGCGAGCAGCAGCACGGCCGCCGCGCTCGCGGCCTGCCCCATGACGATCGTGGACACGTCGGGCTTGATGTACTGCATCGTGTCGTAGATCGCGAACAGGGACGTGATGACCCCGCCCGGCGAGTTGATGTACAGGTGGATGTCTTTGTCGGGGTCCTCGCTCTCGAGGTGCAACAGCTGCGCCATGATCAGGTTGCCGACGTTGTCGTCGATCGGGGTGCCGAGGAAGACGATGCGCTCCTTCAGCAGGCGCGAGTAGATGTCGAACGAGCGCTCTCCACGGCTCGTCTGTTCCACGACCACGGGCACCAGGTAGTCGTTGGCGGTGATGTTCGATCGCATCTCGGTCATGGCTTCTCCTCGGTGTCGTCGGAGGTCTCGGTCTCGGCTCCGAGATCGTCGTCGCCCGGCTCGGCCTCGGCGGTCCCGTCGGTTCCTTCCGGTGATTCGGGTTCGATGTCGGCACGCTCGACCAGGAGATCGAGGGCCTTACCTCTGATGATATCCCCGGCCAGCGTCACGATCTGCCCGGAGCGTTCGAGCTGCTTCGCGAGCTCCTTCGAGTCACGGCCGTATGCCTCTGCGAGGGAGGTGATCTCGGTGCCCAGCTCGTCGGCCGTGACCTCGATCTTCTCGGCCCTCGCGACGCCCTCGAGCGCCAGGTCGGCCTTGATCGCGCGGATCGCATGGTCCCGTGAGTCCTCTCGGAGCCGGGACTCGTCCCACCCCTGGGCGTCGAGCAGGTCGTCGAGGGTCAGACCGGCCCGCTGCGCGCGCTCGCCGGCGTGGGCGACGCGGTGCTCGGTCTCGTCGTCGATCAGCGTGTCGGGGATGTCGACGTCGATCGAGTCGATCATCGCGTCGAGCACGCGGTCGCGGACCGCCGCCGTGGCCTCGCGTTCCTTCATCTCGCCCAGCCGAGTGCGCAGGTCGTCGCGGAGCTGGTCGATCGTGTCGAACTCCGACGCGGTCTTCGCGAAGTCGTCGTCCGCCTGGGGCAGCTTGCGGGCCTTCACGTCCTTGACGAGCACCGTGAGGTCGGCCGTCGTGCCCGCGAGCGCCTCACCCAACCCCGGACCCATCTCCTCGGAGACCTTCAGGATCTCGCCCGGCGTCGTGCCGATCAGCTGCTCGTCGAGAGCCTGCCCGAACTCACCCGATCCCACGAAGTAGAGGTAGTCGCTCCGGGTGAGGCCGTCGATCTCCTCGTCGCCGGCGAGCGCCTTCACGTCGACCGTGACGAAGTCGCCGTCGATCACCGGCCGGTCAGCGGGCTCGAGCTCGGCGAACCGTTCCCGCAGACGTTCGATCCATTCGTCGACGTCGGACTCGGCGACCTCGACGCTCGGCTTCGTCACCGTCAAGCCCGAGTAGTCGCTCTCGGTCAGCTCGAGCCGGGGCCGGACCTCGACGGTGGCGGTGAACACGAGCGGTGCGTCGTCGGCGAACCCCTCGAGGTCGATCTCGGGGTCGGCGATCGGCGCGAGGTCCCGATCGGACATCGCCTGCCGGTAGTACTGAGGCACGGCGTGCCCCAGGAACTCGTCGCGCACGACCTCCCGGCCGATCTGGGCGTCGATGATCTGCTTGGGCACCTTGCCCTTGCGGAACCCGGGGATCTTGACCTGGTTCGCGATGCTCTTGTACGTGGCGTCGAGCTCCTTCGAGTACTCGTCGGGCGGGATCTCGACGGTGAGCTTGACGGTGTGCTTCTCGGTGTTCTCGACGGTCGTCTGCATACGTCCCGTCAGGCTACCCGAGATCGTTTCGAGCGGTCCTCGGCCGAAGGTCCAGGACCTGGCGCCCGCGTCGGCCGATAGGCTCGGGAGATGTTCGAGCACGAGCGGGCGTTCGCGAACGGGCTTGCCGACCGGGCCGCCGACATCGGCATGGGACTCTTCCTGGGCGATGGTCTCGAGGTCCGCCACAAGGCCGACCGGACGGTCGTGACCCAGGCCGACACGTCGATCGAAACGATGGTGCGCGAGCAGGTCGCGGCGGCGTTCCCCGACGACCACGTGCTCGGTGAAGAGGAAGGCGGCGGCGACCGCAAGACCGGCCGCGTCTGGATCGTCGACCCGATCGACGCCACCGCGAACTACGCTCGGGGCATCCCGCTCTGGGCCACGCTGATCGCGCTGCAGGTCGACGGCGAGATCGTGCTCGGGGTCGTGAGCGCTCCGGCGATCGGCGAGCGATACGAGGCCGTGCGCGGCGCGGGCGCTCGCATGAACGGGCGGCGTATCTCGGTCAGCGACATCGACCGCCTCGACGAGGCGCAGGTCTTCCACGCAGGCCTCGAGGCCTGGCCCGACGGCTCCCGGCGCCGCCTCGTCGATCTGCTCGCCGCCGCCCCCCGCTCCCGGGGCTTCGGCGACTTCTGGGGGCATACGCTGGTCGCCCGCGGCGCCGGCGAGGCGATGATCGAGCCCGAGCTGAACATCTGGGACTACGCCGCGTTCCAGATCGTCGTCGAGGAAGCCGGGGGCCGCGTCACCCAGCTCGACGGGTCGCCGACGCGCCACCTCGGCAGCGTCGTGTCGTCGAACGGATCCGTGCACGACGGGATCCTCGCGAGGCTCGCCGGTTGAGCACCGTCAATCCAGGAGCTGATCGATCCTCGCCGCCCACCGGCGAACCCAAGTCTCCGCCTCGGCCAGGTAGGCAGGGTCGTGGTCCTGCACGATGTAGTTCGAGAGCATCAGGCATCGGTCCGCGGCGAACACACGCACCTCGCCTGGCACCCGTTCCGGCCAGGGGGCGACACGCTCGTAACCGCGCCGCAGCGCCCGTTCGAGCACTTCGAAGTCATCGAGGTGCGCGATCGTGAACACGGTGATACCGAGATCCTGGACGGGCCAGCCGACCATGCAGTCGTCGAAGTCGAGCACGGCGATCGCGCCGTCCTGGCGCACGAACGC
The DNA here is from genome assembly GCA_035697485.1 of Actinomycetota bacterium. Classification (NCBI taxonomy): domain Bacteria; kingdom Bacillati; phylum Actinomycetota; species Actinomycetota bacterium. The sequence continues at coordinate 17,386 of DASSCU010000062.1, read as the reverse complement.
GTTGTCTTCGTGCAGGTCGGCGTGGATCATGCGAGGCGGCTCGACACCGGTCAGGCGCTCGATCGCCTCGCCCGTCGCCGCCCGTGCCCGCTCGAAGGCCGCGACGCCGGTCACCCCGAGCGTCGCACGATGCTCGGCATCGAACAGCACCTCGGGCTCGAGGAAGGGATACGGGGAATCCCAGGTCTTCATGCCCGGCGGAGGCTCGAACCCGGCGGCGTGCGCGTGGAGCCTGGCCGACACCTCGCCGTACGCCTCGATGTTGCGTTCGGTCATCGCGCTCGTCAGCTGCTCGCCTTCGATCCACGAGAACACGGCGACCATGCGCACCTCGGGCACTCCGTGAGCCTCTTCCTCGACGACCAACGATCCGTCGCGGGCAGCCATCGGCGCGGGAACCGACACCGATCCGTCCGCGGCGAGCGCGGCGAGCCACGCCATCTCGCCGCGGACCTCGTCGAGCGTGCGTCGACCCGGCAAGCTCACGCGCAGCACGTGTCGCGAACCGGCGGCGGCATCGACGCGGAACACGCAGTTCCAGTCCTCGGTGATCAGCTCGAGCGACGGCGACGGCAGGTCGTATCGCTCCAAGGCACGCTCCGCGAGCCGTCGCAGCCGGGCGACGCGCTCTTCGGCCGGAAGTTCGTCGAACGAGCCCGCCAGGTCCGTCATCGCTCGATCGTCTCGCCCCGATCGCCGATGGCGCCCATCACGGCGTTCGCGGCGGCAACGTCCTGCACGCCGACGCCGGTGAGGTCGCAGACGCTGAGCTGCCCGGCTCCCGTGCGCCCTGTGGCCCGGCCGTCGCAGACCGCCCCCAGCTCGACCGCCCGGCCGGCCTGGTCGGGGGCATGTTGCAGCTCGCCGAGCGTGAGGCATTGTTCAGCCGAGTCGACCACCAGCACGTCGGCGCGCCGCAGGATCTTCGGGTCGAGCTCCTGCTTGCCTTCCCCGTCGGATCCGACCGCGGTCACGTGCGCTCCGGGCGCGAGCCACGAAGCGTCGACGAGCGGCTCACGGGCGGCGGTGCACGTGATGACGACGTCGGCGCCCTCGACCGCCTCGCGCACGGACGCGAGACCGTTGACCACGCAACCATCTCCCAGGCGAGCCCGCAGGTCGTCGGTGACACTGCGCGAGTGCGCCGGGTTCCGTCCCCAGACCCGCACCTCGGCGAAGCCGGGCCTCACCTCGGCGAGCGCCTCGACCTGGTACCGCGCCTGGGCGCCGTTGCCGATCACCGCCACCCGCTCGACGCGCTGAGGCGCCAGGTGGCGCGCCGCCACACCGCCCGCCGCCCCGGTCCGCAGATCGGTGAGGTAGCCGCCGTCGAGCAGGAACGCCGCCGGCGATCCGTCCCGCGCGTTGAAGACGATCACGAGCCCGTCGATCGCCGGCGGCTCGAGGCCGTAGAACCCGCTCGCGGCCTTCACCGCGTAGTACGGCGCGCCGTGCACGTGCCCGGCCTTCACGTGGATCTCGCCCCGCGCCTCGGGCACGTCGAGGTGGATCACGCCGGGAAGCTCGGCGGCGCCCGACGAGTAGGCGACGAATGCCCGCTCGCAGGCGTCGATGCACGCGGCCATGTCGATCGCCGCTCGCACGTCGTCGGCTCGGAGGATACGGACCCGACCCACGGTCGGCAGCCTACCCGGCGGCGCACAGCCCCCTGGTGCTACGGTCGCGGGGCGACCCCGACGAAAGGCTCACCCATGACGATCGAGCAGTTCCGCATGGAGCGGTACCAGTCCCTGCACTGGCACGAGGTCGACTACGACCTGTCGGAGTCGGGCGTGCTCCCCATGACGATCCGCGAGCTGCTCGGACCGGTGGCGGACGCCGAGGCGTTCCTCGCGACGGCCCTCGGCTACCCGCTCTCCGAGGGGTCCGAGGAGACGCGCGCGAACGTCGCCGCCTGGTACCCGGGGGCGACCGCCGAGAACGTGACGATGGTCAACGGCGGGTCCGAGGCGAACTTCCTCACGCTCTGGGCGTTACTGGAACCTGGCGATCGCCTCGCGTTCATGGTGCCGAACTACATGCAGGGATGGGGGCTCGGATCGGTGTTCGGGCGCGCGAGCGACCGCGTTCGTCTGCGCCTCGGAGAGAACGGGTGGCAGCTCGACGTCGATCAACTGCACGACGCGGTCACGAAACGGACCAAGGCCGTGATGGTCTGCAACCCGAACAACCCGACCGGGCACGTGCTCACCGAGACCGAGATGGACGAGATCGTGAGGGCCGCCGACCGGGTCGGCGCCTGGATCGTCGCCGACGAGATCTACCGAGGCGCCGAGCTCGAGGCCGACGTCGCCTCGCCCACCTTCTTCGGGCGTTACGACAAGGTGGTCGTCACGAGCGGGCTCTCGAAGGCGTTCGCGATGCCGGGGCTGCGGGTCGGCTGGGCGATCGCGCCCCCAAAGATGATCGCCCGCATCTGGGAGCGCCACGACTACACGACCCTCACCCCCTCGGCGGTGAGCGATCGGCTCGCCGCGTTCGCGATGCTGCCCGACGTGCGCGAAGCGATCCTCGGCCGCACCCGCGGGATCGTGCGCGCCAACTACCCCCGGCTCGAGGGGTGGCTCCGGACCCACGACGACGTCTTCACCTGGGACCGCCCCGACGCGGGGGCGATCGCGTACGCGAAGTACGACCTGCCCATCAAGAGCTTCGCGCTCGCCGAGCGCATCCGGACCGAGCGAAGCGTGCTGCTCGTGCCCGGCGACATGTTCGGCCTGAAGAAGGGCCTGCGGTTCGGCTTCGGCTACGACATCGAGCACACGCTGAAGGGACTCTCGCTCGCCGACGACGTGCTGGCCGAGGTCTCAGCGGGCGCGGGCTAGGGGTCGAAGCGGTAGCCCATGCCGCGCACCGTCGCGATGCGATCGTTGCCGAGCTTCTTCCGCAGGTAGCCCACGTAGACGTCGACCACGTTCGAACCCGGGTCGTAGTCGAACCCCCAGACGCGGCTCAGCAGTTGTTCGCGGCTCATCACCTGTCCGGGATGGCTGAAGAACGTCTCGGCGAGGGTGAACTCCCGCGCGGTGAGCTCGACCTCCGTGCCGTCGACCCGCAACCGCCGGGTGCGCAGGTCCAACACGCAGTCGCCGGCCTCGATCGTGGTCGAGGTGGTCGCGCGCTCGCTCCGCAGCCGGGCACGGATGCGCGCGAGCAGCTCCTCGAAGCGGAACGGCTTCGTGACGTAGTCGTCGGCCCCTCCCTCGAGCCCGTGCACCGTGTCGTCGACCTCGTCGCGGGCGGTGAGCATGACGACCTGGATGCCCGGGTCCCGGGATCGCAGATCGCGGAGCACCTCATAGCCGCCGATGCCCGGCAGGCCGATGTCGAGGATCACCAGGTCGAAGCGGTCCGTGCGCAGCTGCGCCAGCGCCTGTTCCCCCGTCGGGGCGACGACGGTCGTGAAGCCGTTGGCGCGCAGCCCTTTGTCGAGGAACGACGCGATCCGCTCCTCGTCCTCCACGATCAGGAGGTGGCTCATGGGACGGCCTCCGGCGCGCCCGGCGGCTGGTCGACGGGCACGACGATCGCGAACCGGCTCCCCCGCCCGGGCTCGCTCTCGACCCCGACGCGCCCGTGGTGGGCCTCGGCGATCGCCCGCACGATCGACAGCCCGAGACCGGCGCCGTCGGAGGCCCGCCTGCGGCCGCCACGCGCGAACCGATCGAAGATGCGATCGACCTCGTCGGGGGCGATGCCCTCGCCCGTGTCGCGGACCCAGAGCTCCGCCTCCCCGCCGAGCACCCGCGAGCCGATCTCGATCGCGTCGCCGGGCACCGTGTGCTGCACGGCGTTCTGGGCCAGCTGCATCACCGCCTGCGTCAGGCGCTGTCGGTCCGCGATCACGATGCCTCGCGCCACGCCGCCCAGCCGCCAGTCGCGGTCGCCGAGGGCCTCGGCCTTCGCGTGTACCTCTTCGGTGAGCTCCGCGAGGTCGACCGGTCCGAGTCGCAGGAAGTCGGCCCGTTCCGCCTTCGCGAGGATCAGCAGATCGTTCACGATCCGATGCATCCGTCCGAGCTCGTCGTCGATCAACGCCAAGGTCGCGCGTCGCTCCTCGGGGTCGTCGCCCATCAGGTCGAGGTGTCCGCGGATCACCGTGATCGGCGTGCGGAGCTCGTGACCGGCGTCGTCGACGAACCGCTGCTGCGCCTCGAAGGCTTCTTCCAGGTCGTCGAGCATGTCGTTGAACGTCGAGGACAGCTCGGCGAGCTCGTCGCGCCCCATCACGGGAAGCCGCTGGGTGAGGTCGGCCCCGGTCGTGATGCGCTTCGCGGTCGTCGTCACGGCACGCACCGGGCGCAGCACGCTCTCGGCGATCCGCCAGGCGATAATCGAGCCGATCAGCAAGATGATCAGCCCGACCTCGATCGCCCCGTTCACCGCGCTGCTCACCTGGGCCGCCTCGAGATCGCGGAAGTACGCGACCACGAAGACGCCGCGCACATCGCCAGCGACGTCGACCGGCACGGCGAGGTACTCCACCGTGCCCGCCGCGGTGTCGATCCGACCGCGATCCGACGTCTCGAGCCCGGCCCATCGAGCCATCAGATCCGCCTGCTCCGTGAGCCCGTAGGACCGGGCCACGGCCTCGCGGCGCGCGATCAGCCGTCCGTCGACGAACGCCAGGTAGGTCTCGTTCCGGTTCGGGACGTTGCGGTCGAGGAAGACCTCGAAGATCCGCCGGACGTCGTCGTTGAACCGCTCGCCCGTGAGTGGGTCGCGACCCCCGCTCAGGCTTCGCAGCTCGTCGGCTTCCTGCACGAGCGCGTCGTTGATGCGGTTGTCCAGTTGGACGAGCGAGGCCTGACGCACCACGAGGACGCCGGCGACAACCGCCACGGCGAGGCTCGCGATCGACCAGAAGAGGATGCGGGCGCGCAGGCCCCAGAACACGCGGCGAGGGGACGCGTCCGGGCTCGCGGGCGCCCCTGGCTCGGGTGGCGTCGTCTCGTCGAGGCTCGGAGAGGGGGTCTCGGTCTGCATCGGATGAGCCGCGCGTTCACGGCCGCGCGGTCCAGACATCATTCCACGGCGGCGGTCCCCGAAGCCCCTCGGATCGCGTGCATGAGGGAACTCTCATCCACGGCTCACGTCGGTCTCACCGCGCAGGGGCAGGCTGGCGAACATGGCGATCCGGAGAGACGAGCGCGCCCCGACGGCCCGTGATCGTGGCTCGAACCTGGCCGAGAGCGAGCAGATCGCGCCGGGCCGCACCGCGGTGCGCCTGCTCGGGTCCAGCAACGTGCACGACGTCTACGCGGCCTGGGACGACACGATCCTGGGGATCGTCGCCGTGAAGATGTTGCAGCCCGCGTCGGTCGGCGACGAGCGAGCGCTGCGGGCCCTGGCGGCCGAGGCCGAGGCGCTCGGGCGCCTGTCGCACCCGTCGTTCCCGCGCTGCTTCGACGCGGTGCTCGACGGAGACCGCCCGCATCTCGTGATGGAGCTGGTGGAGGGGCCGCGGCTCTCGACCCTGATCCGGAGACAGGGACGGCTCGGTGTCGAGCAGGCGATCCCCCTGATCCTGCAGCTGGCGTCTGCGGTCCACTACCTCGGCACGACGGGCATCGTGCATCTCGACGTGAAACCCAAGAACGTGATGATGGCGCCCCCACCCCGGCTGATCGACCTCAGCGTGGCCCGCACGATCGAACGGGCGAGGGCGACCGAGTCTCCGGTGGGCACCGATCGCTACATGGCGCCGGAGCAATGCGGCACCGGGCTCGCCCGCGAGATGGGCCGTGCCACCGACGTGTGGGGGGTGGGCGTCACGATGCACGAGGCCCTCGCCGGGCGACGTCCGTTCCCCGACGGCAACCATGCGGCGAGCGGCCCGGCGCGGTTCCCACAGCTGGAGCGCGACCCGGAGCCCCTGCCTCGCGACGTGCCCGACCCGCTGGCATCGCTGATCTCGGCGGCGATGTCGCGTCGCCCACAGGACCGGCCCACGGCCGCCGAGATCGTGCACGAGCTCGACCCGCTGACCGAGGCGATCCCTCCGCAGCCGGTGCTCGGCAAGGTCCGGGTCCGGGCCTGGAAGCCGAAGGCACGAACGTGAGAGAGGCCTCACCGGCGCCTCATCGAGGTCTCACGACCGGTGGCTACGTTGGGATCACGAGGCCGACGGACGGCCCGTGGAAGGAGTGATCGATGATGTGGACGAAGATCGCAATCGCGGCCGGCATCGTCGTCCTGATCGCCGGTGTCACGCTGGTGAGCGCGCCGGATCGAGACGCGAGTGGCGTCTCGCCGATCTCCCTCGACGACGATGCGGTGCGCCGCGTCGAGGACTCGATCACGGACGACGACGGCCCCGACGACGGGGACGGGGACGGAGACGACACGCCGGGCAACGATGGCACCGGCGGCGGCGACAACACCTGGAACGCCGCCTGGAGCGGTGACGGCGACGACACCCCCGGCAACGACGGCACCGGCGGCGGCGCCTGGAGCGGCAACTGGCAGGGCGACGGCGATGCCACCCGTGGCAACGACGGCACCAGCGGCGGCATCGACGGCGACGACACCGCGGGCAACGACGGCACCGGCGGCGGCGACAACACCTACGTCGCGAGCGGTGGCGGTGGCGGAGGCGGCACCGACGACGGCGGTGGCGGCGGTGGCGGCGGAGGTGGCACCGACGACGGCGGCGGCGACACCTGATCCATCCCGCCCGCACCTCGAGGGGAGGCCGTGCCCGCGGCCTCCCCTCGGCACGCTCGGTGTCGGCGCCCGTCGCTACGATCCCACCCGTGAAGGAGCCGACACGGTGTGAGTGGGTCCCCCTCGACCAACCCCGCTCCCTCGCGTACCACGACGAGGAGTGGGGCGTGCCCACCCACGACGACGTGCACCTGTTCGAGATGCTCATCCTCGAGGGAGCGCAGGCCGGGCTCAGTTGGTCCACGATCCTCAACAAGCGTGAGGGGTACCGCCGTGCGTTCGGCGGCTTCGATCCCGCCCGCGTCGCTCGCTACTCCCCCTCGAAGGTCGAGGCGTTGCTGACCGATCCCGGCATCGTGCGGAACCGGCTGAAGGTCGAGTCGACGGTGCGGAACGCCCGCGCTGTGCTCGATGTGCAGGCCGAGCTCGGCTCGCTCGACGCCCTCCTGTGGTCGTTCGTCGACGGCGTGCCGGTCGTGAACCGGTGGCGAGAGCTCGGCGACATCCCGGCCGAGACCGACGCCTCCCGCACGATGTCGAAGGAACTGAAGCGGCGAGGCTTCCGGTTCGTCGGCCCGACGGTCTGCTATGCGTTCATGCAGGCCTGCGGCCTCGTGAACGACCACCTCGTCGCGTGCTTCCGCTATCGACAGCTCGGCGGACGATAGACGATCCCAGCGGGACCGGACGACCTCGGAACCGCTCAGGCTGCCAGCCGGCCGTCGCTGATCTCGACCACGCGGTCCGCGTAGTGGGTCATACGGGTGTCGTGCGTGACCACGATCGCGGCCGTGCCCCGTCCCTTCACCTCGTCGCGGATCAGCTGCATCACCTGCTCGCCGAGCTTCGTGTCGAGCGCGCTGGTGGGCTCGTCGAACAGCACGAGCTCCGGTTCGTTCATCAGCGCCCGGCCGATCGCGACGCGCTGTCGCTCGCCGCCGGAGAGCTGCCCGGGCAGGTTCCCCACGCGGTGCGCCAGCCCGAGCTCGTCCAGCAGGTTCAGCGCGCGGCGCTCCGCCGGCTTCCCCGTGTTCCCCGCGAGATCGGCCACCACGAGCAGGTTCTCCTTCGCCGTGAGGAACGGCACGAGGTTCGCTCCCTGGAACACGAACCCGACGAACTCCCGACGGAACCTCGTGAGCTGACCGCGGTCGTACCCGCTGATCTCGTGCGGACCGACGCGAACGTCGCCCTCTGTGGGGGCGAGCAGGCCTCCGGCGATCGAGAGCAGCGTCGTCTTGCCCGAGCCCGACGGCCCGACGAGCGCAACCATCTCGTCGTCGCCAACGTTCAGGCTCGCGTGGTCCAGGGCGACGACCTCGGTATCTCCCGATCCGTACGTCTTGCGAACGTCCATCAGCTCCAGTGCCGGCATCAGCTTCCTCCTACGGCGGTTGCGGGGTCGATGCGCACGACCCGGCGGAACGAGATCGCGCTGCCGATCAGCGCGGTGACGATGAGCCCGAGCACGGTGATCACCGCACGCCGGATCTCGAGGTCGAGCGGGATCGCGTCGGGGATGATCGCCGCGAGTCCGAGCGTGATCAGGCCGCCAACGACGAACGCGCCGAGGGCGACCAGCACGGCTTGCAGGCTCAACCCGGCGGCGAGGGTGCGAGACGACGAGCCGATCGCCTTCAGCACGCCGAACAGCCCGACGCGCTCCAGCGTGAGGAGCGCGAAGAAGAGCGCCACCACGAGCCCCGCCACCACGAACGTCACCGTGATGATCGCCGTGAAGATCGAACGCTGGTCGCGCACGCCGGGGAGCCCGAGGATCGCGTCCTGCTTCGTGAGAGCCGTCACGCCCTCGACCTCCTGCTCGATCGAGGCGGCGGTGGCGGTCGGCTCCGAGCCGTTCGTCGACGACACGAGCAGGGCTTGCGACGAGCCCGGCGCCAGGGTCGCCGCCGGCACGTTCGCGCGCACGACCTCGTTCCAAGTCGTCGGATCCATCCAGACCGCGGCCTGCAGGTTGAACGTCGTGTCGTCGACGAAGCCGGCGACCTCGACGGGGATGCGCGCGGGACCGAAGCCGAGGGTCTGCCCGACCTCCACGCCGTCGTCCTCGAGCGAGTGGTCAACCCAGGCCTCACCCGTCGCGGGGGGATCGGGGACCGCCGTGTTCGCCGCCTCGTAGCCGAACACCGCCGTGTCGATCGGCTCCTCGACCCCCGGCACGCGCGCCGGCAGCTGCACGACGCTGAGACCGCTCACCGACCCGACCGCGTCGACGGCGGCGACGTCCGCGCGCATCGTTTCGTCGAGCCTCGACCGGAAGAACGAGTCGTTGGCCTCCTCGCTGTAGACGAAGACGTCGGCTGACTGGGCCTCGAGGGCGCGGGTCGATCCGAGGTAGAGGCCGTCGAGCAGGCCGCCGAGCAACAGGATCAGCACGACGATCAACGTGAGCGCCCCGCAGGCCGACAGGAACCGCGACGGCCGGCGGATCAGCTCCTTCCAGGCGGTCTTCACGCGAGCCCACCCCCCGCTTGGCGCTGCGTCGCCCCGAACGGATCGAGCTTCGCCACGCGGCGCATCGACGCGACCGAAGAGATCAGGGCCAGCACGAGGATCGCTGCGCCGGTGGTGAGGATCAGGCGGGGGCTCGCCGAGACCTCGAGACCGCCGCTCCCGCCTCTGGTGGCGAGCACCAACAGCAGTGAGGCGATGACGACGCCCGCGACTGTGACGATCGTGACCTGCAGGGCGATGTTCGCGAGCAGGTAACGGCTGCTGGCACCGACCGCGCGGAGCAGGGTGAGCGACTGCGTCTTCTGCACCGTGAGGATCAGGAAGAACACCCACGTGACGAGCACCACCACGATGAACGCGAGCAACAGGATCACGGCGAACGACTGGCTGATCGACTCCACCCCGGGCAGGTTGTCGATCGCCGTCTGCGTGGCCACCGCCTCGACGCCCTCGACCGATCCGTCGATCGCCGCGACAGCGGCCTCGGGATCCGCGCCGGGCGCCGGATGCACGGCCACGAGCGTCGGCAGCACCGCCGGGGCATCGGGGTTCACCGACCGCGAGAGCCGCTCCCAGGTCGCGTACGTCGTGTAGAGGGTGGGCTGCACGTTGAACTGCGCGTCGCTCGCGAGCCCCACGACGCGGATCTGCTCATCACCCGGCACGACCCGCACGGTGTCGCCGATGTCGTAGCCCTTCGACGCGTCGACGTCGCTCGCCACGGCCTCGCCGTCGCTCTCGGGAAGCCGCCCCTCGACGAGCGTCGTCGGCCCCCCGGGGCCTTCGAGCACGTACCCGAAGATCGTGGTGTCGGTCAGGACGCCGTCGCCCGCGTCGACCGTGAAGGTGGACTCGCCGAGCGGTTCCGCCTGCTCCACCTGCGGCACGGCCCGGACTTCCTGGACCTGCTCCGGCGTGACCACGCTGGCCTCGACGCTTCCCCGTGCGTCGGCGTTGAAGACCAGCACGTCGGCCGATTGGTTGGCGAGCCCGTCGGTGAACGATCCGAGCAGCCCGCTCGCCAGCGTCTGCTGGAACAGGATCAGGAAGACGAGCAGCGCGACGGCGCCGATCAACAGCCCGAACCGTAGCTTCGCCCGTCTGATCTCCGCCAGCGCCAACCTCACCCTATCCACCTCCTCGAGAGGTCGCAACGCCCCAACAGGCAGACTATCCCATGCGTTGATGCATGGTTTCAAGCCAGAATCTATGCAGCATCAGATTGACCATATCGCCTGCTCATGCCTACCCTGGGGATATGCAATCGATGCAACCCTCCGCTTCCCCGACGCAGATGACGATCGCCGCCGTCTCGTCGCTGCTCGGCATCCCCGTGCCGACGATCCGCTCCTGGGAGCGGCGGTACGGGTTCCCCGTGCCCTCTCGGACCCAGGGGAAGCACCGTCGCTACTCCGTGGACGAGATCGACCAGCTCCGCATGATGCGCGACGAGATCACCCGGGGCCATTCCGCGAGCGAGGCCGTCGACATCGTGCGACGGTACGCGACCGAGGACCGGCCCCGGGCCGAGCTGCTCGATCGGTTCCTCGAGGCGTCGATGCGGCTCGACCCCGCCAAGCTCCGCGAGGTGCTGATGAGCGGCGCGGAGTCGATGGGCGTCGAGGAGACGATGCGCGATGTCGCGCTGCCCGCGATGCGCGAGATGGGCAGCCGGTGGAAGGCCGGCGTCTGCGACACCGCCCACGAACACCTCGCCACCGAGGCCGTCCGCGTCTGGCTCGCTCGCCAGTCGGCGATGGCCCCCGCTCCGTTCCGGCCGTTCCCGCTCGTGCTCGCGTGCGGCCCGAAGGATCTGCACACGATCGGGCTGGAGGCGTTCGGCGTCGTGCTCGCACGCCGTGGCTGGTCGATCCGGACGCTCGGCCCGCTCACGCCCGTGAGCTCGCTCGTCGCTGCGGTGCGGGCGGCCGAGGCGCGCGGCGCGGTCGTGACGAGCCAGCGCAGCGTCACCCGCCGGCCGGCGGTCGAGGCGATCGTGGCGGCCGACGCCCTGGCCGGCGTGCACGCGTTCTACGCGGGGGCGGCGTTCGGCCCCGCCGCCGCCCGCAAAGACGTGCCCGGCACCTACCTGGGCGAGGACATCATCGAGGCCGCCGAGATCCTCGAGCGGGTCTTGGCCGACGCGGCCTGAGCTGAACCTCGACTCGCCCGATCAGTCCTCGACGTAGAGATCCGGTGCGTCGCGGCGACTCGCCATGTATGCCAGGAGCTCCTCGTCGATCGCGGTGTCGAGGCCGGGATCCTCGTAGGTCTCGAGCAGCTGCTTCCACGCGCGATTCGCCGCCACCTCGGTGGTTTCCGAGCCCATGGCCTCCCAGGTCGCGAAGTCGGGCGTCTGGAACAGCGGCGACATGTAGAGCCACTCCTTGAAGTGGGCGCGTGTGTGCGGGGAGGACAGGAACAACCCGCCGGGACCGGTCTCCCGCAAGGCCTCGAACGCGAGCTCCTCGTCGCTGAAGCCGATGCCGCTCGCCTGCACCCGGAACTGGCGCAGGAGCTCCACGTCGAGCGCGAACTTCTCGAACGACGCCGTGAGGCCGCCCTCGAGCCATCCGGCGGCATGGAGCACGACGTCGGTCGCCGCGAGGTTCGTCGCCCACAGCATCATCTGGGTCTCGGCGGCGGCCTGCGCGTCGACCGCGGGCGAGGACGCCAGGCCTCCCCCACCCCGGAACGGCAGGCCGTATCGCCGTGCCAGCTGCGCGCCGGCGAGGATGCCCCACACCGACTCGGGCGTGCCGAACGCCGGCGAGCCGGTGCGCATGTCGGTCACCGTGAAGAACGACCCGTACAGGCACGGCACCCCCTCGCGCACGAGCTGAGCGAGGGCGACGCCGCTGAGCGCCTCGGCGACCTGTTGGGTCAGCCCCCCGCTCACGCTGACCGCGCTCGTCGCCCCCGCCAACAGGAACGGGGTCAGGACGATGGGCTGCTTCGCCTCGGCCCATGCGATCAGAGCGTCGGTCATACGGAAGTCCCATATCAGCGGCGAGTTCGGGTTCACGATGCCCATCAGCGCCGGCTCCACCTCGATCGCCTCACGCCCCCCGTGCACGATCTCCGCCATCCGGATGCCGTCACGAGCCCGCGGACCGCTCGTGCCGTAGGTCGTGTACGGCTTGTCCGAGTACCGGATCGTGGAGTACTCCATGTCCATGTGCCGGACCTCCATCTGGAGGTCGGTCGCCTCGGCAGCGCCGGTCTGCGCGCAGTTCAGCACGTCGGTCGCCTGCGTCAGCTTGATGAACCTGTCGTGGTCTTGGATGCGTCCGCTCCGGCGCCCTTCGTCGAGGTCGCTGGCGAACGGCGGCCCGCCGACGTTCATCCACACGGGCACCGCATCCGGGTCCCCACCCGCCCCCACGGTGAGCGACCGCGCCGGGTTGCGCCCGCGCAGCCGGAACGACGACGGCGCCTTCGCGACGTGTTCCATCACGAAGCCGCGATCCCAGTAGACCCGCTCGTCCTCGATCTTCAGCCCTGCATCGGCGAGCAGTGCCCGCGCCGGCCCGTGCTTCACGTCGGTTCCGATCTCCTCGAGGATGCGCATCGCGGTCTCGTGGACCGTCTCCTCCTGCTCCTCGCTGAGGATGCGGGGCGCCCGGTCAGGCTCGAACATCGTCGGTCTCCTTCATCTGCGCTACGCCTTCGGCTGCTCGAGCGCTTCATCCATCAAGGGCACGAGCAGCTCCTCGAGGGGCTCGATCCCGAGGTCGTGGATCTCGAGCGGCAGCTGCATGTACCCGGCGATCTCGCGCGCCTTCGCCTCCCGCTCGGGATCGGGGTGCTGGCGCACGAACAGCACCCGGCTCAGGTTGCCGAAGTACGTCTCGTGCAGCCAGGGGAAGCGGTCGAGGCCGAGGCCCTTGATCACCGCCCGCTCCCAGTTCGTCACGAGCCAGTCGGTCAGGAAGTAGATGCCGATGTCGGTCTCGAACCGCCGGTAGAGCTCTCCCGCGTACCACTGGAAGCAGTGCACACCCGCGGGCCGAACCGCCGGGTAGCGCGACAGCGCCTCGTCGAGCCTGCCGCCGGTGCCGCAGTCGCCGTAGGCGACGATCACGCGCTCGTACCTGGGCAGCAGCGCCTTCAGCTTCTCCTCGACCGCCGGGGCGATCTCGAGCGGGGTCATGTGCAGGTCGCTCGAGATGCCGTGCACGTCCGCGTCCCACCCGTGTCGGTCGACGAGCGTCTTCGCGTCGATCGCGATCGCGCCGCACGCGAGCAGGGCCACGCGGGCACCGGACGCGGTCACGACCCCGCGTCCTCCGAGCCGACGCTCGCCGATGCCCTCGCCTCGGCCCTCGCCACGATCGCGGCCTCGTTCGCCGCCTGCGCCGCGTGCAGGTCCTCGATCGGCGGGAACCCGAGGTTCCCGATGAACCGGTCGTTGAAGTCTTCCTCACCCGAGAGCTCGATGTACTCCACGATGCCGGGGATCTCCCATGCGACCTCGCGTTCGCGGAACGACATGAGCGCCATCTTCGCGCCCTCACTCGCCGTGTTGCCGACCGCCTTGATGCGCTGGACCGGCACGGGCGGCACGAGCCCGATCACCCGTGCGCTCTGCGGGTTGATGTACGAGCCGAACGACCCCGCCAGCATCACCGCGTCGAGGTCGGACGACTCGAGCCCGAGCGCGCGCATCGCCGTCTCGATGCCGGTAGAGATCGCACCTTTGGCGAACTGCAGGGCGCGCACGTCCTGCTGGGTCAGCACGACGTCGCCGTGTAGCTGGAACGCCTTCACGTCGTCGCGCATCACGAGACGGTCGGCGAGCGGGTGGCCGGCGTCCTCGGCCTCCTCCCGCGACATCATCTTGCCGCCGTCATCGAGCAGCCCCGCGAGACGCAGCTGTGCCACGACGTCGATCAGCCCCGACCCGCAGATGCCGCGCGGTTCGGCGTCGTCGCCGCCGATCACCTGCAGCTCGACCCGGCCGCTCGCGAGCATGACCCCCTCGATCGCGCCGTCCGTGGCGCGCATGCCGTGCACGATCTCGCCGCCCTCGAACGCCGGGCCGGCGGGCGCGGCGGTGGCGACGCTGCGCTCCTCGCTGCCGCAGGCAATCTCGCCGTTCGTGCCCACATCGACGAGCAGCCGGGTCTCCGGGTCCCGCACGAGACCGGTCGCGACGATATCGGCCACGATGTCGGCGCCCACGTAGGCGCCGATCGACGGGAACAACGCCACCCAGCCGAGCGGGTGCATGTCGAACCCCGCCTGGTCCGCGCGCAGGTCCTGCGGCTCGGTGAACGTCGCCACGTACGGCGCGAGCGCGAGCGACTCGGGGTTCACGCCGCAGAGCAGATGCATCATGGTCGCGTTGCCCGCGACGACTGCCTCGTAGACCTGGTGCTGGGCCACGCCGGCTTCGTCCCGGGCGCGGCCGAGCAGCTCGTTCACGGTCGAGATCGCGGCGTCGCGCAGTTGGACGACGTTCCCCTCGCCGTGCATCGCCTTGGCCATGCGGGCGATCACGTCGGCGCCGAAGGGCGCCTGATGGTTGACCGTGCTCGCCACACCGACCGTCGCGCCGTTGCGAAGGTCGACCAGCGTGCAGACACAGGTCGTCGTGCCGATGTCGAACGACGCTCCGAACATGCGGTCGGTGGTGTCGCCCGCCTCCACGTCGACGAGGTACTCCCCAACCAACGTCGCGGTGACGTTCGAAGTCGCGTGGAACGCCCGCGCGATCCTCGGCATGACCTCCCAGTCGTAGTTTCGGTTGTACCCGGCCTCCTCGACCGCGTCGAGCACGCGGGCGAGATGGGATCGGTGGTCCTCGAGGGACGGTGGCGGCAGCTCCAAGTAGAGCTTGACCACGTTGGGCTCGAGCAGCACGAACCTGCCGACGCCCATCGTCGCCGCCTTGGGCATCTTCATCAGGCGGGGCACCTCGCACTCGGTGTCCTCGATGATCTCGGCCTGGCACGACAGACGCCACCCATCATCGAGCCGATCGCTCAGGTGGCGGTAGTCGGCGAGCGTGCGCTCGATGTGCCCGGACAGCACCATGACCCCGCACTTGCCGCACGTGCCCCGGCCGCCGCACGTGGACTCGATCGGCAGCCCCGCCCAGTGCGCCGCGTTGAACAGCGTCGTGCCCTCGGGCACCCGGACGGTCTTACCGCTCGGCTGGTAGGTGACCTCGACCTTCTTGGTCATGCGGTCGGCTCGCCCCCAACGTTCGCCGCCTCGGCTGCCGCGAGCTCGGCGCGGTGCAGCGCGATCCAGTTCGCCCCGTACTCGTCGCGCCCGAGCAGCAGGTCGGCGGCGAGGATCGCCTTGCGCGACTCGATGTGCAATGGGTTCGTGATCGCGGTGTTCATGCCGGTCACGATCGACATCGTGAGGAACGCCGAGTCGATGCCGCGGCGGTCGGGCATGCCGAAGGAGATGTTCGAGGCGCCGCAGCTCACGTTCACGCGCAGCTCGGAGCGGATCAGCTTCACCGTCTCGTACATCGATGTCGCGGCGTCGGGCGCCGCGCCGATCGGCATCGTGAGCGGATCGATGATCACGTCCTCGTGGCCGATGCCGTGGTCGGCGGCCGCCTCCACGATCTTGCGCGCGGCCGCGAGGCGCACCTGCGGGTCCATCGAGATGCCTTCCTCGTCGTTGGCCATACCGATCACCGCCGCGCCGAACCTCGCGACGAGCGGCAGCAAGCGCTCGAGCGAGTGGTCCTCGGCCGTCACGGAGTTGATCAGGACCCTGCCCTGAGCGAGCGGCACCGCGGCCTCCAGAGCCTCGGGCGTCGAGGAGTCGATGCACAGCGGCACGTCGACAACCTCGTGCACGGTCTTCACCATCGCCGAGAGCATCGCCGGCTCGTCGAACCCGGGGATGCCGGCGTTCAGGTCCAGCACAGCGGCGCCGGCCTCGACCTGCGCGACCGCGTCGCGCTGCACCGTGGTCATATCCATCACCTTCAGCTCCTCGGTGAGCTGCGTGCGACCCGTCGGGTTGATGCGCTCGCCGATGATGCGGAAGGGGTGCTGGTCGCCGATCGCGATCTCGCCACCCGGACCGCTGAGGATCGTCGTCGCGACGTCGCTCGCCGCGCGGCTCATTGGGCCGCCCCCACGAGCTTCTTCGCGATCTCGACCGCCTCGGGGGCGTTGTTCGCGTAGCCGTCGGCGCCGATCTGCTCCGCCCATTCGGGCGTGACCGGCGCGCCCCCGACCATGACCTTCACCCGGTTCCTCAACCCCTCGGCCTCCAGCTTCTCGATGACCCTCTGCTGATACGGGACCGTGGTGGTCAGCAGCGCCGAGAGCCCGACGATCTGGGGTCGCAGCTCGCGCACGACCTCCACGATGCGGTCCGCGCTCACGTCCTTGCCGATGTCGTGCACGTCGAAGCCGCTGGTGCGAAGCATCGCACCCACCATGTTCTTCCCCAAGTCGTGCAGGTCGCCCTTGACGGTCGCGAGCACGACGATCGCGCTCGCCTCGGTGTTCGCGTCGCGCATCGCCAGCAGGGCCGGCTCGACGATCGCGTTGCAGCGCTTGAACACCTCGGCGCTCGCGACGACCTCGGGCAGGAACACCTCGCCCCGCTTCCACATCTCCCCGAGGTCGAACATGGCCACGGCCATGCCCTGCTCGAGGATCCACGTCGGGTCGGCGCCCGAATCCACGAGCCGCCGGGCCGCGGCGACGCCGAGATCCATGTCGGCGGCGATCAGCGCCCGTTTCAGGACCTCGAGGTCTTCCTGCATCGCCGCATCCTTCCGCGCGTCGGCGGGTCTCGGGCAGGTCCTGCTCCCGGAACCGTTGAATCGGCTCTCGTGGTGACCTGAGGTCAGCACCTTCGCCAGGGCCGTCAGCACCCGATGATGCCAGCGAGCGGACGTCGTTGGGAGCCCCTCGGGAGGTCTTCGAGTGACCGAGGGTCAGTCAAGAGCCCACCGGCTCCGTAGCCTGGTGCGCGCACCCAGGTCGCGAGGAGCCGCATGGTCGCCGAGCCGAGATCGCCAAGGAACGCCAAGACGCAGGTCAAGCGCGACCGCATCGTGGGATCGGCGATGCGCCAGTTCGCCGAGCACGGCTACCAGGGCGCCAAGGTCGAGGACATCGCCATCGAGCTCGGCATCGCCAAGGGTTCGATCTTCCAGCACTTCGGGTCGAAGTCCGGCCTGTTCCTGCAGGCGTACAAACGTGCGGTGCTGACGCTCCCCGCCTGGCTCGACGCTCCC
>DASSCU010000061.1 GCA_035697485.1 Actinomycetota bacterium | reverse complement strand
GCCTGGCCGTGCAGCACGATCGCCTCGGCGAGCTGGTCGCCGATCCGCTGGACGGGGTTCATCGCGTGCATCGCGCCCTGGAACACGACCGAGGCGCCTGTCCACCGCACCGCGCGGAGACGTCCCGGCTTCATCGTGAGGACGTCCTCCCCGTTGAGCAGGACCTCCCCCGACACGGTGGTCCCGACGGGGAGCAGACGTAGGATCGCGTTGACCACCGTCGACTTTCCGCACCCCGACTCTCCGGCCAACCCGAGCACCTCGCCCGGGTCGATGTCGAGCGACACGCCGCGCACCGCGGGGATCGGACCCGCCTGCGTCTTGTAGGTCACCTCGAGGTCGCGGACCGACAGGACGCTCATCGCTCACGCAGCTTCGGGTTGAGGATCTCGTCCAGCGCGAACCCGCACAGCGTGAACGCCAAGACGACGAACACGATCGCCAGGCCCGGCGGGATCAGCCACCACCACTGGCCGGCGCTGGCCGCCCCGGCGCCGAACGCGAAGTCGAGGATCGTGCCCCAGGAGATCGAGAGCGGGTCGCCCAGCCCCAGGAACGCGAGCGTGCTCTCGGCCAAGATCGCGAGCGCGACGGTCAGGATCGTGTTCGCGAAGATCAGCGGCGCCACGTTCGGAAGGATGTGGCGGGTGGTCAGGTGCCAGCTGCTCGAGCCGAGCGCGCGCGATCGCTCCACGTAGGGTCGGGTCTTCACGGACAGCACCTGCGCTCGGATGATCCTGGCCGTCGAGGGCCAGGTGGTCACGCCGATCACGAAGATGATCACGGTGAGCGACCGCCCGAGCACCGCGGCAAGCACGATCGCCAGCGGGAGGAACGGGATCACGAGGAACCAATCCGTGAGGCGCATCAGCACGGACTCGGGCCACCGGCCGTAATAGCCGGCCACGATGCCGACGACCGATCCGATCAGCATCGAGATCGCCGTCGCCAGCAGCCCAACGAGCAACGAGATCCGCGTCCCCCAGACCGTCAACGTGAAGACCGACCGCCCGAAGTTGTCCGTCCCGAACGGGAACCCCCACGACGGCGGCGAGAACGGCGTTCCGTTGCACGGGCAGGTGGCTTCGAGTCCCTCCTTCGGAGCGATCAACGGCGCGAACACGGCGACGGCGATGAAGAAGATCAGGGTGATCAGCCCGATCATCCCCATCGTGTTCTTCCGATACAGGACCCAGACACGCCTGGCCGACAGGCGGCGGCGTGTCCACGCGATCGCTCGGGGGCTCCTCGGGATCTCGGGCGGAGGGCCGGGCTCGAGCTCGACGCCGATCGGTGCATCTGTGACGTGGCCGAAGGTCTCACCCGGACGCATCAGGCGGCCCTCACGCGCGGGTCGAGGTACGAGTACAGGACGTCGGCGATCAGGTTCGCGAGGATGACGGCGGCGGAGAACAGCAGGAACAAGCCCTGCAGGAGCGGGTAGTCCTTCGCGTCGATCGCCTGCACCGTGAGCAGCCCCAGACCCGGATACGAGAACACGTACTCGATCGTGATCGCGCCGCCGAAGATGAAGCCCAGCGAAAGCAGGATCAGCGTCATCGTCGGCAGGAGCGCGTTCGGAACGACGTGGTGGCGCAGGACCTGCTTCTCGCGGACACCCTTAGCGCGAGCCGTCTGGACGAAGTCGTCGTTCATGACGTCGATGACGGAGTTGCGCATGATCAGCGCGTACTGCCCGAGGTACGCGATCGTCAGCACCATCCACGGGAGGAAGAGGTGGTTCAAGATGTCCGTGAAGTGCGCCCAGGCGCCCAGATCGGCTCCGGGTGTCTCGTACCCGCCGGTGGGGAAGATCGCGGGGAAGGGTCCCACGCCGCCCGCGAAGGCCATCAGCACGAGGATCCCGAACCAGAACTCCGGCATGGCGTAGACGAACAGGGTGAAGCTGAGGGATCCCACGTCGAACTTGCTCCCGTGCCGCCACCCCCCGTAGATGCCGATGATCAGTCCGATGATCGCCGACGCGATCGTGGACGTGCCGAGCAGCAGGATCGTCGGCCAGATCCGGTCGCCGATCACCTCGGCGACGTCGGCGCCCCGCAGGTAGAAGGACTCGCCGAACTCGAACTTCGCCGTGTCCGTGACGTAGGTCAGGAACTGTTGCGGGAGCGGTTTGTCCAGCCCGAGGTCCGCCCTGACCTCCTCGAGGTTCTCGGGATTGAAGGCGGTCGTGCCTCGGAGCAGGAGCGCTCCCGGATCACCGGGCAGAACACGGAACAGGAAGAAGTTGAAGACCATGACGAAGGCCAGGGTGAGGACGGCCTGCGCCACCTTGCCGAGGATGTACCTGCGTGTCCCCACCCCGGTCTACGAACGTCCTTCCCGCTCCGGCCGTGTCTCCTAGACGTCCTCGTCGCTCACGCGCCGGCGACGCGCGAACAGGACGACCGCTCCGATCACCAGGACCGCCGCGATCCCCGCCCAGAGTAGCGGCGAGACGCCGCGGGCTTCGGCGGAGCTCCCCCCGCCGCCCTCGGCCTCGCTCACGGGCGCGAGCGTCAGCCAGACGTCGCTGATGCCACCCCAGCCCTCGAGCAGGTCGCCGTTCTGGGGCGGCTGCGGGTTGTAGCCGGTGAACCTGTCGGTCCGGTAGGCCTGGAAGTACGGGTCGTACCAAAGGATCGAGTACGTCGCGTCCTCATAGAACCTCTTCTGCATCTCGTGGACGATGGCCCAGCGATCGTCCACGTCGAGCGCCTGCTGTTGCTCGAGGTACATCTGGTCGTACTCCGGGTCGCAGTGGTACGAGTCGTTGTTCCCGTAGGTCGAGCCGTCGGGCGGCCGTTGGTCGCACTTCATCCACGACAGCACAGCGTCCGGGTCCGGGTCCGGGTACCAACCCCAGGCGAACATGTCGTACGTGCCCTCGTTGATGATGTCGCCGAGGCGTCCCGAGGTGACGGCGATGACCTCCGCCTCGATGCCGATCTGGCCGAGCCATTCGGAGATGAAGGGGGCGGCGTCGACCGTCGTCTGCTCGTTGGTGCGAACGTAGTAGCGGAACTCGAGGGGTCTGCCCGGATCGAGCGAGCCCGGTGGCATCTCGCGGACGCCGTCGCCGTCGGTGTCGGTGTAGCCGGCGTC
>DASSCU010000060.1 GCA_035697485.1 Actinomycetota bacterium | reverse complement strand
AGCCGATCACAGAGTGACCCGCACCGCTGCCACTCGAGGAGATGCTCATGAGCGACGATGACGACCGGGCGATCGACGTGTACCTCGCGAACCTCCCCGAGGATCAACGGGTCGCACTCGAGCACCTGCGAAGGACGATCGCGAAGGCCGCACCGGCTGCGACCGAGGCGATCAGCTACGGCGTACCCGCGTTCAAGCTTCACGGCCGTCCGCTCGTGAGCTACGGCGCCGGCAAGGCGCATTGCGCCTTCTACCTGATGAGCACCGGCGTCATGGACGCACACCTCGAGGAGCTCCGGGGCTACCAACTCGGCAAGGGGTCGATCCGCTTCCGGCCCGACGCCCTGCTGCCCGAGACGCTTGTACGAACGTTGGTCGCTGCCCGCATCGCCGAGCTCGAGGCGCCTTCCTAGGGCTTGACAGGAGCGCTCCCCAGGCTCTATAACCGTCTTGTTCTAGAAAGAGGGTGTTATAGATGGCGGTGGATCAGTTGGATGCGGTGTTCGGAGCCCTCGCGGACCCCACGCGACGCGAGATCCTCGAGCGGCTCACGCAGGGGGAAGCGTCGGTCGCCGAGATCGCGGCGCCATTCACCGTGTCGCAGCCGGCGATCTCGCGACACCTCAAGGTGCTCGAGGACGCGGGACTGATCTCCCGCACCCGCAGGGCCACGGCTCGGCTCAGCCATCTCGAGGCCGAGCCGCTTCGCGAGGCCACCGAGTGGCTCTCGGGCTACCGCGAGTTCTGGGACGAGAGCTACGAGCGTCTCGACGCGCTGCTCGCTGCCCTGCAGCGTCAGCAGACGGATCGCCCAGGCCGGGGCGACACGACAGGAAGGGGTACGTCATGACCAAGATGAAGGTCACCGCGGAACCGGGGGTCCCGCAGATCATCGCTACCAGGGAGGTCGACGCGCCGCCCGAGCTCGTCTACCGGGCTTTCACCGATCCGGACCTGCTCGTGCAGTGGCTCGGGCCGCGCCGGCTCACGATGAAGATCGACCGATACGACGCGCGCGACGGCGGCTCGTGGCGGTACATCCACATCGACGAGGACGGCACCGAGTACGGGTTCCACGGCGTCTTCCACGGCGAGCCCTCGCCGCAGGGCATCGTCCAGACGTTCGAGTTCGAGGGCTACCCCGGCCACGTGCAGCTGGACACCGCCCGGTTCGAGGAGGTCGACGGTTCGACGATCGTCCACATCAACTCGGTGTTCCAGTCGGTCGAGGACCGCGACGGCATGCTGCAGTCGGGCATGGAGACCGGGCTGAACGAGGGGTTCGAGCGGCTCGACGAGTTGCTGGCGAAGCCGATCGCCTGAGCCCGACAACGAAAGCACGAGGAGGACATCCGGATGCAGAAGATCACCCCGTTCCTATGGTTCGACGGTCAGGCCGAGGAGGCGGCGAACCTCTACGTCTCGCTCTTCGCCGACGCCGAGATCACCGGCGTCTCGCGATACCCCGAGGGTGCGCCAGGGCCGACCGGCGAGGTGATGACGGTCAGCTTCCGCCTGGCCG
The DNA here is from genome assembly GCA_035697485.1 of Actinomycetota bacterium. Taxonomy (NCBI): domain Bacteria; kingdom Bacillati; phylum Actinomycetota; species Actinomycetota bacterium. Next base: position 48,345 of record DASSCU010000060.1, on the reverse strand, counting down.
GCCAGGAGTTCACCGCGCTCAACGGCGGCCCCCAGTTCCCGTTCACCGAGGCGGTGTCGTTCGCCGTGTCGTGCGAGGATCAGGCCGAGGTCGACCGGCTCTGGGACGCGCTCATCGAGGGGGGTGGCGAGCCCAGCCAGTGCGGGTGGCTGAAGGACCGCTTCGGTCTCAGCTGGCAGATCGTTCCCACCCGGCTGTACGAGTTGCTCGACGACCCCGACCGCGAGCGGGCACAGCGGGCCATGCAGGCGATGCTGCAGATGAGCAAGATCGAGATCAAGTCGTTGGAGGACGCGGCCGACGCGGCCTGACGGCGTCGCCGGACCGAGGGGGACCAACCGGCCATGGATCTGAAGCTCGAACTGCTGCCGGTGCCGGTGACCGACGTCGACCGTGCCAAGGCTTCTACGAGCGCTGCGCATTCGTCGTCGACCTCGGACATCGACGCAGCGCGCGAGGAACCTGCGACGAGCCGCGGCGAGCATCAGGCTCGAACCGATGGCTGATGACACCGGAGTGCTCCGGGTCCAGGTCGGCGATCTCTCGATCTCATATGAGCGAGCCGGGAGCGGGCCACCGCTCGTGATGCTGCACGGAGGCCTCTCCGATCACCGTGAGTGGCGGGCGCAGATCGACGGTCTCAGTGACTCGTTCACGGTCGTCGCGTGGGACACGCCCGGATGCGGAGGGTCGACCGTTCCGCCCGAGTCGTTCCGCATGCCCGACTATGCCGATGTGCTCGCGGGCTTCATCTCGGCGCTCGGGCTCGAGCGGCCCCACATACTCGGCCTGTCGTGGGGCTCGACCTTGGCCCTCGAGTTGTACGGCAGTCACCCCGGAGTGCCCCGGACGCTCCTGCTGACTGGGGCCTACGCAGGATGGGCGGGGTCACTGCCACCCTCGGTGGTCGCCGAGCGCCTCGAGAGCGCGATGCGGGACCTCCGGTCGGAGGATCCCGAGCGCATCATCCGGAGTTGGCTGCCCACGCTGTTCACCGAGCGGGCGCCGGCCGAGATGATCGAAGGGTTCGTGGCGACCTTCTCGGACTTCGAACCAGACGGGACCGCCGCGATGCTTCGCGCGATGGCCGAGGCCGATCTGCGCGACGTCATGCCGACGATCTCGGTCCCGACCCTGCTGCTCTACGGCGAGGAAGACGTGCGCTCGTCGCTGCAGGTCGCCGAGGAGATGCACGCGACGATCCCGGGTTCGACGCTCGTGGTGCTGCCCGAGGTCGGCCACCAGAGCAACATCGAGGCGCCCGAGCGCTTCAACGCGGCGGTGCGAGACTTCCTGCCGCGCTGAGCTCGACGATCGAGAGATCGCCGGCGGGATGCACGTCGGCGACGCGGAGACCGACATCGGCCGCGAGGGCCGAGACCTCGCCGACGCCACGCTCACGCCCGCCGAAGTACACGAGCACGCGCAGATCCATCGCCGTGCGCACGGACTCGCCGTCGGGCCCGACCTTCTCGATCACGAAGACCGAACCGTCGGGACCCGCGGCCTCGGCGCACCGGCCGAGGATCAGGCGAGCGGCCTCGTCGTTCCAGTCGTGCAGGATCGCGCACAGCATGTAGCCACCGGCGCCCGCGGGGAGCGGGTCGAAGAAGCTCCCCGCGACGGCCTCGCTGCGATCGGCGTGGCCTGCAGCCGCCAACGCCGACCCCGCCGCCACCGCCGGCTTCGGCAGATCGACGACCGTGCCTCGCAGGCCAGGGAAGGCCCGGAGCAGCGAGATCAGCAGCGTGCCGTCGCCGCCTCCGACGTCGACGACGTTGCCGAGCGCGCCCCAGTCGTAGGCCCCGACGATCGACGGCGCCCAGGTCCCCACGTCGGATCCCATCTGCGAGGCGTACGAGGCGGCCCGCTCGGGGTCGGCCGACACGTCGTCCCAGAACGATCGCCCGAAACGCACGGGGAAGGCGGGCTCGCCGGTGCGCACCGAGTGCAGCAGATCGGCGAAGGCGAGCTCTGCACGGCCCACCGCAGCCTCGATGTCCAACGCTGGGCGGGCTCCCGAGGGGTGGTCGTCGCGGAGCGCCTCGCCCGTGGTCGCCAGGGAGTACCCGCGCGCGCCGTGCCGCTCGAGCACACCCATCGACGCGAGGTGACGCATCAGCCGTTCGAGGGCGTCGGCGTCGACACGCGCATCCCGCGCCAGCTCGACGGAGGTGCGCACCCCCGCCGCGATGTGATCGGCGATCCGCAGCGTTGCCGCGACCCGGATCGCCATCGGCGTCACGAGGTCGGCCATCCGGTACAGGTCGGCTGTCGCTCGATCCTCGTCCCTCACCGCACCCCTCCCGAGGTGCACAGCCTCGGGCTTCACCGCCCCTGCCGCAACCCGGCCGCGATGAGTTCCCGCCACCGATGTCGTCTGCCCAGGTGGATGGCGCTCATCCTCGACTTCGACGGCGCGCTCGGGCGGGCCGCGATCGTGTCGCAGTGCGACCGCGTCCGGGCGCTGCTCGACGGGGCCGACTCGGAGCAGGTGGTGTGCGACGTCGGCGCACTCGTGCACCCCGACGGCGTCGCGATCGAGACGCTGGCTCGGATGCAGCTGACCGCATCGCGGCTCGGACGCCGGATCGTCTTGCTCGAGGCGAGCGCCGAGCTCATGGCTCTGCTCTCGCTCACCGGCCTCCGCGGTGCGATCCCCTCGGCCGTGGGGTCAAGCGTCGAGCCGGTCGGGCAGTCCGAAGAGCGGGAAGAGGTGCGCCGTGTCGAGGAAGAAGCTGATGCCGGCGATGCGATCGCCTGAGACCTCGAGCACCTGGAGCGCCCACGGCTCGTGCCCACCGCGTGGAGCCGGTTTGTACTGCGCATACCCGGGCGATCCATTGACCTCGAGCGGGATCAGCCGGGAACCGCGGCAGCCGATGCCCGGGCCGAGGCACCAGGCAGCGATGTCGTCGTGGGTCTGCAGCCAGAGCGCGTACGGCGGCATCGACCACGTCGCGTCGTCACGGAGCAGTGACGTGAGCGAGTCCATGTCGTAGCGCTCGAACGCGTCGACATATCGCTCGAGCAGCGAGCGCTGTTCGTCGTCCAGGGGTCGCAACGGCGCGGCGTCGGAGATCCCGGCCGCCCCGAGCGTCGCGTGGGCGCGCTGCAGGGCGCTGTTGACCGAAGCGACCGACGTGTCGAGCAGCTCCGCGACCTCGGAGGCCTTCCAGCGGAAGACGTCACGCAGCACGAGCACCGCGCGTTGCTTCGGGGGCAGATGCTGCAGCGCGGCGATGAAGGCGATGCGGATCGTCTCGCGCGCCTCGGCCACCGCGGCTGGGTCCCCGTCGGTCGGCAGGACGCGATCGTCGGGCACCGGCAGGATCCACGTCGCCTCGGGCAGGGGGTCGCCCAGGTTCGAGGCTTCGGCCGCCTTCGCGGGCCCCAGGTCCATCGGGCGAGCGCGGCGTTCCTTGCCGCTCAGCATGTCGAGACAGATGTTCGTGGTGATGCGGTAGAGCCACGAACGGAGCGCCGCGCGACCTTCGAACCGCTCGTAGCCGCGCCACGCGCGCAGCATCGTCTCCTGCACGGCGTCTTCGGCCTCGAACGCCGACCCCAGCATGCGGTAGGCGTAGGCGGTGAGCTCCCGCCGATGCTCCTCGAGCCGCAGATCCAGATCTTCGGGCGCGCGAACCATGCGCACCACCCTACGACTCCGCGGCGACGGCGAAGTCCTCGCTCTGCCTGGCCTACCCTGTCCCACATGCCGAGCGACAGCGACGAGATCGAGCTTGAGGTCGCAGACTCCGTCGCGTCGGTGAAGGAAGCGGCTCACCTATTCGATCACCCGGTCGACGACGGCGCGACGCGGGCCTTCCTCGACGACCGGCGCCACGTTCTCCTCGTGGCTCGCATCGGCGGGCATCCCGTCGGATTCGTCTCGGGTGTCGAGCTGACGCACCCTGACAAGGCCAGATCGGAGATGTTCGTCTACGAGCTCGGGGTCGACGAGGACTTCCGACGTCGGGGGATCGCGACCGCGCTGATGCAGGGCTTGATAGCGCTCTGCGAGACGCGCGGGTGCGGCGAGATGTTCGTGCTGACCGAGCACGACAACGAGGCGGCCCTCGCGACGTATCGGAAGGCCCTCGGCACGCCCGAGCCGGCCGGCGTGATGTTCACCTGGCACTGGACCGATCGGTAGGTGTTCGGCGACCACGTTCTGGCGCAAGGTCGGCGGTCATCGGTAGGGTCGTGACATGCAACTGCGAGACGTCACGCTCGACGACCTCGACCTCTACGTCCGCATGCGCTGCGACCCCGCGATGATGGCCGAGCTCGGGGGGCCGCTGCCTCGCGAGGGCGTGCCCGACAAGCTCCGCCGCGACGTCGAGGCGGTCGAGCGCGGCGAGTACTGGATCTCGATCGTCGAATCCGACCAGGCCGAGCCCATGGGCTCGGTCGTGTTGTGGCGACACGACGACCACGGTGAGGACGAGACGGAGATCGGCTGGATGGTCTTGCCCGAGTTCCAGGGACGGGGCATCGGCAAGGCCGCCACGGCCGCGTTGATCGAGCGTGCTCGTGCCGACGACCGGTGGGGCGACATCAACGCGTACCCGGGGGTCACGAACGCGCCCTCGAACGGCATCTGCCGCTCGCTCGGCTTCGAGCTCGTCGGCACCATGGACGTCCTCGCGTTCGACGATCGCCCGCTGCACGTGAACCACTGGCGGCTTCACGAGGAGACGACCCCCTGATGGAGCAGCGGGTGAGCCTCGTCACGCTCGGCGTCGCCGACGTCGGGACGTCGAAGGACTTCTACGAGCGGCTCGGGTGGCGGGTCGGCCTCGACGTCGAGGACACTGCGTTCTTCCAGGCCGGGGGCTTGATCGTCGCACTCTGGGACCGCGCGAAGCTCGCCGCCGACAGTGCCGTCGACGACACGAACGGATGGGGCGGGGTGACCCTCGCCCACAACGTGCGCTCCCCCGAACAGGTCGAGGACGTGATCGACCGGGCCAGAGCCGTCGGCGCCCGCATCGGGCGAGAGCCGGGTGAGACGTTCTGGGGCGGCTACTCGGGGGTGTTCGTCGACCCCGACGGTCATCCATGGGAGGTTGCCTACAACCCAGGCTTCCCGCTCGACGACGACGGAGGGATCAGGCTCCCGTCCGGCTGAGACCGGGGGCTAACGCTGGGGCGTGGGAGGGGATCCGGTCGCGTCGTCCTCGTGGCGGACCCGCTCGCGGAATTCCGAACGCGTGATCGCTTCGTACGCGATCAGCCCGGCCAGCACGACCGTGAGCAGGCCCAGGGCGCCGAGCGCCGGCATCACCGCGGCGAATGGGATCGACCCGAGCACCACCGCGGCCGCCGTCACACGTTGCCATGAGACGTGATGCCAGATGCGGAACCGGAACGCGACGTGCGCGAGCAGGTAGACCGCGGTGCCTCCGTACAACGCCCCGAGCGGCAACGTGGCCAGCGGGTCGGAGAGCTCGTGGTGGCTCGTGTCGGCCACGTACTCCAGGACCTTCTTCAGCCCCAGCGACCCGAGGATGATGCCGGCGATCATCGGCAGGTGCAGGTAGCTGTATGCGTCGCGCGCGAGGCGGGCTCGTTCCTCGCCCTGCGCCCGCCGCAGTGCGCGCTCGGCCACGATCGAGACCACGTCGAAGTAGGCCCACCACAGACACCCGGCGACCGTGAGTCCCAGCACCGAGGCGACGATGATCGGCCACGAGATCGGCAGCTTCGCGACCCCCACCCCGATCGCGACGATCGATTCGCCCAGGGCGACGATCACGATCAGCCCGTGCCGTTCGGCGAAGTGGCCGGCCGAGTTCAGGCGCCACCCCGAGGCGCCGGCGAGGATCGTGCCGCCGAAGTCGACGACCAGCACCGCCACCCACGTGAGCGTCTGTGCTCGGCCGTCGAGCTGCGAGGCGACGAGCAGGAGCGCCGTGCTCCCCAGCACCGAGGGGGCGAAGCGGAGGAGTTGTCCGCGGAGCTCGTAGTCCTGGTTCTCCCCCGCGGCGAGCCAGAAGATCGCGAGGTGCAGCAGCCGGACAGCGAGGTAGGCGAAGGCGAACACGACCGGGCCGGTGAGTCCCCCGGGCAGATCGTCGAACGATTCGGGCACGGTCAGGGCCATGACGAACATCGCCGCCATCGCTCCGAACATCGTCACCCGCCCGAGACCCTCGTCGGCCTGGACCACGTTGCCGAGCCAGGCGTAGCCCACCCAGCACCACCAGAGCAGCCCGAGCACGAGCATCCCGCGCACGACCCCCCGTACCGACAGGTCGTCGGCCATCAGCGCGGTGACCTGCGTGAGGGAGAAGACGAAGACCAGGTCGAAGAACAGCTCGATCGGCGTGACCCTGGCCTCTTCCGAGACGGAGTGGATGCGCGGATGCCGCTCGCTCACGGCCCGAATCGTCTCACGCGTGTGATCGATGCATGCCGGGACCGATGCCGAGCCGGCGCCGCATGCTCGATGATGCCGGGAACGCACCCGTCACCGTCAGGAGGCTCGTCCGATGAGGTTCCGAGCGACGATCCGACTCGAAGGGAAGACCGCCACGGGCATCCCCGTTCCGGCCGGCGTCGTCGGCCGGCTCGGGAAGGGCAAACGCCCCCGGGTCCGCGTCACCGTCGGCGGCCACACGTACCGGAGCACGGTGGCGGCCTACGGTGACGTCTTCATGCTTCCCCTCAGCGGGGAGAACCGCGAAGCCGCTGGCGTCGCGGCGGGCGACGAGGTCGATGTCGACGTCGAGCTCGACACCGAGCCACGGACGGTCGAGGTCCCCACCGACTTCGCGGAGGCGCTCGCCGCCGATCCCGACGCGAAGCGGTTCTTCGAGGGGCTCTCGTACAGCCAGCAGCGCTGGCACGTGCTGTCGATCGATGGGGCAAAGTCCGCCGAAACACGGCAGCGTCGCATCGACAAGTCGATGGGGACGCTGCGCGAGGGCCGTGCGCGCTGAGCGCGCGTTGACGTACGCTTCGATCCCGACCATACTTAACCGTATGGTTCAGTCTCAGGTGCTCGACCGAACGTTCTCCGCCCTGTCGGATCCGACGCGCCGCGACATCCTCGAGCGACTGACGACCGGGCCGGCCTCGATCACCGAATTGGCGCGGCCCTACGGCATCTCGCTGCCCGGCGTGATGAAGCACGTCCGCATCCTCGAGGAGGCCCATCTCGTGTCGACCGAGAAACGCGGACGCATCCGTGAGTGCCGGGTCGATCCTGGGTACATGGAAGACGCGAGCGCGTGGATCGAGCGCTGCCGACAGCAGTGGGAGCGCCGGCTGGATCGGCTCGACGCCTACCTCGCCGAGCAACGGAAGGGAGCACCGACGTGAGCGACGAACATCCGGAGAACGTGCTGACCGCCGAGAGCGACGATCAGGGACTCACGATCGTCCGCATCTTCGACGCTTCGCGGGAGGAGGTCTTCAGGGCATGGACCGAGCCGGAGGCGTTCGCGCAGTGGTTCGGTGAGCACGGCTCGAACGTTCCCGCGGACGCGGCGACGCTGGACGTGCGGCCCGGCGGCGCTTGGCGCGTCGTCATGCTCGTCGGCACCGGCGCCGAACTCGTGTTCTGGGGCCACTACCGCGAGGTCGACGAGCCCTCGCACCTCGTGCTCACGCTGACCGACCAGGAACCCGTCCCGGATCAGGTGTTCGACGAGCTCACGGTCGACCTCGAGGATCTGGGTGGCGGGCGCACGCAGATGACGTTCACCCAGCTCGGCGGGAACATGCCCGCCGCCCAGTACGCGCGGGCGCTCGCCGGGTGGCTGCTCTTCTTCGAGCGTCAGCAGGACCTGCTGAAATCACGACACGACGGAGCCTGACGATGACGACGACCACCACACGATTCCGAGCGCTCGGCGACGCACTCCGCGGCGGGCTGATCATGCCCGGCGACGACGGCTACGACCACGCCCGCGAGCTGTTCTACGGCGGCATGGACCGGCGGCCGGCGGCCGTCGCCCGTGTGGCCGACGCAGCCGACGTCGCGCGGGCAGTGACGTTCGCTCGCGAGACCGAGACGCCGCTCAGCGTTCGGGGCGGCGGACACAGCGGCGCCGGCCACAGCGTGATCGACGACGCGCTCACGATCGACCTGGCCGACCTGCGCTCGCTGGAGATCGACGCCGGCGAGCGCGTCGCGTGGGCGCACGCAGGTCTGACCGCGGGCGAGTACACGTTGGCGGCGGCCGAGCACGGACTCGCGACGGCGTTCGGCGATTCCGGCTCGGTCGGCATCGGCGGCATCACGCTCGGCGGCGGCGTCGGGTTCCTCGCCCGTCCGTACGGCCTCACGATCGATTCGCTGATCGCCGCCGAGGTGGTCACCGCCGACGGCGAGGTGCGGCACGTCGACGACGAGCAGCACCCCGACCTCTTCTGGGCGATCCGCGGCGGCGGCGGCAACTTCGGCGTCGTGACCCGCCTGCTCCTCCGGCTGCACGACGTCGGCACGCTCATGGGCGGACTCCTCTTCCTGCCCGCCACACCCGAGACGATCACGGCGTTCGTCGCCGAAGCGCAGGCCGCGCCCGACGAGCTGACGACGATCGCGAACGTGATGCCGGCACCACCGATGCCGTTCCTACCCGAGGAGTTCCACGGCTCACTCGTGATCTTCGCGATGCTCACCTGCGTCGGCGACCTCGAGGCCGGGGAACGGGCGATCGCGCCGTTCCGCTCGATCGCGCCTCCGATCGCCGACATGGTGCGCCCGATGAGCTATCCCGAGATGTACATGCCCGAAGAGGAGGGCTACCACCCGATCGGCGTCGTCCGGTCGCTCTTCGTCGACTCCCTCGGCCTCGCCGAGGCAGGGACGATCGTCGAGCACCTCGAGGCGTCGACCGCGATGATGCGTGTGGCGCAGATCCGCGTGCTGGGCGGCGCCGTGTCGGCGGTGGCGAACGACTCGACCGCGTACGCCCACCGCGATCGGGCGATCATGGTCAACACGGCGGCGCTGTACGAGCAGGCGGAGGACGAGGCCGTGCATCAGGCGTGGGTCCGGGGGTTCGCGTCCGCCCTGGCCGGCGACGACCTCCGCGCGTACGTCAACTTCCTGGTCGACGAGGGCCCGGAGCGCGTGCGCCAGGCCTACCCCGGGGCGACATGGGATCGCCTCCGCTCGATCAAGGCGCGCTACGACCCCACGAACCTGTTCCGGCACAACCAGAACATCCCGCCGGCGGCCTAGGGCGGGGGTCGCCGGCCGGCGTCGGTCCGGGGTCCCGTCGGTCAGCTCGTCGAAGCGGAGACCTTCCGCCGGGCGAGCTCCGCGCGCACGGCGGGCGCGACCTCGGTGCCGAACAGCTCGATCGAGCGCATCAGCCGGTCGTGCGGCAGCGTCCCCATGCTGAACTGCACCAGGAACCGGTCGTGCTCGAAGATCTCGTACTGGAACAAGATCTTCTCGACCACCTGTTGCGGCGAGCCCACGAAGTTGGCGCCGTGGAGCGTCGCCTCGCCCTCGTACTGCTCGCGCGTGAGGGGTCGCCACCCGCGCTCACGTCCGATCGTGTTCATCATCTGCGCCACGTGGGGGAACGACTCGTCGATCGCCTGCTGCGACGTGTCCGCGACGTAGCCGTGCGCGTTGATGCTCAGGGCCGGGATCGGATCGTGCCCTGCTTGATGTGCCGCGTCACGGAACAGCTCCGCGAACGGGGCGAACCGCTCGGGCCGCCCGCCGATGATCGCGAGGGCCATCGGCAAGCCAAGCGTGCCGGCGCGGAACGCCGACTCCGGCGCACCCCCGACCGCGACCCAGATCGGCAGCGGGACCTGCACAGGGCGCGGATACACGCCGACGCTGCCATCGAGCGGCGGGCGGTGCTTCCCGCGCCAGCTGATGCGCTCGCCTTCTCGGAGCGCGATCAGCATCCTCAGCTTCTCGTCGAAGAGCTCGTCGTAGTCCCCGAGATCGAAGCCGAAGAGCGGGAACGACTCGGTGAAGGAGCCGCGCCCGGCCATGATCTCGGCACGCCCGCCCGAGAGCAGGTCGACGGTGGCGAAGTCCTGGAAGACGCGCACGGGGTCGTCGGAGCTCACGACCGTGACGGCGCTCGTCAGCCGGATGCGCTCGGTGCGGACGGCCGCCGCCGCCAGCACGACCGCGGGCGAGGAGACGATCAGGTCGGGGCGATGGTGCTCGCCGATGCCGAAGACGTCGAGGCCGAGCTGGTCGGCGAGCTCGACCTCTTCCATGAGGTGCTTCATGCGCAACGCGGGGCTGATCGTCGCCCCGGACACCGGGTCGGGGTACAGCTCGGCGAAGGTGTAGAGACCGATCTCCATCGTGCTGCGTGGAACCCCAGCACGCGGCTGGTTGTTCCGTCAACCTCCGACGCGGAGAAGCATGCATGAGCGCGGAGTCGTGGTATCCATGCCCGGGCACGATCGGAGTTCACGTGTTCCCGAGATCGAGTGAAGCACGCACCGCACACCGCGCCGACCTGCTGCCGATGTGCGCGGTCCCCACTCGCTCCGAGCCGGCGCTCGCCGATGTCGTCGAGGAGCCCGCGTGACCGCGACGGTCGGCCAGGGGGCACTGAACCGCGCCCTGCTCGCGCGCCAGCTGCTGCTGGAGCGAGCAGTCATGCCCGTCGGGGACGTCGTCGAGCACCTGGTCGGCCACCAAGCGCAGTCGCCCCCCGACCCCTACGTCGGGCTGTGGTCTCGGCTCGACGGGTTCGATCCGCAGCGGCTCGCGGGCATGCTCGAGGACCGCCTCGTCGTGCGTGCGGCGCTGATGCGAGCGACGATCCACCTCGTGACCGCCCGCGACGCGCTCACGCTGCGGCCGCTCCTGGCTCCGGTGCTCGAGCGGACCCTCAGCACCGGTAGTCCGTTCGGCCGGCGGCTGCGGGACGTCGACCTCGACGAGGTGATCGCGTTCGGTCGGGCGATGCTCGACGATGGTCCCCACACCAGAGCCGAGCTCGTGGCCGGGTTCACGGAACGCTGGCCTGACGCCGACACCGACGCGATGGGCTACGCGGTGCAGTACCTCGTGCCCCTCGTCCAGGTTCCGCCTCGCGGGGTGTGGGGCAAGTCCGGCCGGGCCACCTGGGCACCCCTGGAAGCGTGGCTCGAAGCACCTCTCGACGGGCGTCCGCCGATCGACGATCTGGTCCGCAGGTACCTGGGCGCGTTCGGGCCCGCCACGGTGATGGACATGCAGTCCTGGTCCGGCCTCACCCGGCTGAAGGAGGTGTTCGAGCGGCTCCGCCCGCAGCTCCGGGTCGATCGGAACGAGGCCGGCCGGGAGCTCTTCGACCTTCCCCACGCGCCGCGCCCCGATGCGGACACGCCGGCGCCGCCGAGATTCCTCCCCGAGTACGACAACGTGCTGCTCGGCCACGCGGACAGGACGCGGATCGTGAGCGACGACGATCGACGTCGGCTCATGGCCGAAGCGGGCATGCGCAGCGTGCGCACCTTCCTGCTCGACGGCCGGGGCGCCGGCACGTGGACGATCGAGCGCTCAGGGGACGGGGCCCACATGACGATCGCCCCGTGGGCGCGGGTGCCACGCAAGGATCGGACCGATCTGACGGACGAGGCACGGGCTCTGGTGGCCTGGTGGTTCCCCGAGGCGGCCCACATCGACGTCCGATTCGGGTGAGAGCCCGGTCCGGGCCGTTCCGCGGGGTGCTCGACCAGGGCCACGACCCGCGAGGCCATGAAGCGAGCCGAACGGACAGGGGTGCCTCGAACGTCCGGCCGTCACCGACGTCTACCGTCACCTCGACCCGGTCACCTCGCATGGCCAACCATCATCGGTCGGCGATGGGCCTTTCCAGGGGTTGTCTTCCGTTCGGTCAGGACTCCTCGCCGGAACCCGAGTCGTCGTCGCCCGAGCCCTCACCCGAGTCGTCGTCGGCCGTGCTCCCGATGACGTTGAAGTCCTCATCGAGTTGCACCTCGACCACGCTCCCGTCGTCAAGACGAACCTCGGCCTCGTAGACGGCTCCGTCGTCGCCGACCTCGCTGTCGACGACGGTCCCTTCACCGGTGTGCGCGAGTGCCGCCGCCGTGGCGCGCTCGAGATCGCCGCCTTCGAGCGGCTGGTCGTCGCTGCTGGTCGCGACGCTGACGGTCGCAGCAGCTCCCGCGATCACGAGCGCGGCGGCGGCCGTGGCCAGGACCTTGGTTCTCGTGCGCATCCACGTTCCTCCTCGTTCGGGGGGTATCGCGGAGCATGATGCCCGCCGGCTCCTGACCGCAGGCTGAATGGCGCGTCGGTCAGGAGCCGCCGATCGGCAGCGACACCTCGACGCGGGCGCCGCCGAGCGGGCCATCTCCGATCGACACCTCGCCGCCGTGGGCGTCGACGACCGCACGCACGATCGCGAGCCCCAACCCGGACCCGCCCCTATCGCGCGAACGGGCATCGTCGAGCCTCACGAACCGGTCGAAGACGTGTTCGCGCTCGCTCGGTTCGATGCCAGGACCGTCATCGTCGATCGTCACGACCGCCCGGCCGCCGACCTCAGCCACCGACAGTGCCACCACGCCCCGGGCGTGGTTCGCCGCGTTCTCGGCGAGGTTGCGAACGACCCTCTCGAGCTCGCCCGCGTCGCCGAGCACCCTCGCCGCAGAGACCCTGCTGGTGTCCACCCTCAGCGGTGTGGATCGGCGAAGACGCTCGACTTCCGCGAGCACGACGTCGTCGAGATCGACCTGGTCCGTTCCGCCTCGCCTGCCTTCGTCGACGCGGGCGAGCAGGAGCAGGTCGTTGACGAGATGCTCGACCCGGAGGTTCTCCCGGTGCACGACCTCGGCGAGGTCTCCGACGGACGTGGCCTGCGGGTGGGCGATCGCCACCTCGCTGTGCTGACGGATCGATGCGACCGGTGACCGCAGCTCGTGCGCGGCGTCGGAGACGAACCGGCGTTGACGCAGATGCGACGATTCGAGGCGGGCGAGCATCCGGTTCATCGTGGTGGCCAACCGCGCGATCTCGTCCCCGGTGTCCGGCTCTGGCACCCGTCGATCGAGGGCACCCGCCGAGAGCGTCTCGACCTCGGCGCGGATCGCCTCCACGGGTCGCAGCGCCCCTCCGGTGATCCTCCACGTGACGACTCCGACGACGAGCACCAGCAACGGAACGCCGCTCACGAGCAGGGGCACCTCGGCGTCGGTCGCTTCGACGACGTCCTCGAGACTCCGACCGACGAGCACGACGCGTGGCGGGACGGCCCCCGGGACTCCGGTCGCTACGACCAGGAACGGCCCGTCCTCGAACTCGACATCGATGGTTGCCTCTCCCCCCGGACCGAGCGAGGCGAGGGCCGGCTCGCCCATCACGTTCGCGCTGGCCGCCTCGACCGCTCCGTCGGCCCCGAGCACCTGCACGAACTCCTCGTCGGACCCGCCGACGACGAGACCAGGCTCGGCCCCCGCACCGATCGCGGTCGCGACGACCTCGGCGCGCGCGTCTGCGGCGTCGCGCACCCCGGCCGTGAGCGATCGGCCCAGGAACACCACCAGCGCCACCGACGCGAGGACGAGGGCGCACCCCACGACGAGGCACGCTCCGAACGTGGTGCGCACGCGCACGGATCGCAACCGACCGACCCCGCCTCGCGTCATGTCAGCCGCCGTCCGCGACGAGTCGATACCCCGCGCCACGGAGCGTCTCGATCGAGGCGCGACCGAACGGCCGGTCGAGCTTGTTCCGCAGGTGGCGCATGTAGACCTCAACGATGTTGAGATCTCCCTCGAACCGATCGTCCCAGACATGCTCGAGGATCTCGGACTTCGACACGACCTCGCCCGCGTGCCGCAGCAGGAACTCGAGCAGCGACGCCTCCCGCGCGGTCAGGCGCACCTCGGTCTCACCGCGCCACGCCCGTCGGGCGCCCGGATCGAAGCGCAGATCACCGGCCTCGAGCACGGAGGGGCGTTCCGCCGAGCCCCGGCGGATCAGCGCTCGCAGGCGTGCGACGAGAGCCACGTAGGAGAAGGGCTTCGTGACATAGTCGTCGGCACCGGTATCGAGGGCTTCGGCCTCGTCGTACTCACCGTCCTTCGCGGTCAGCATCAGGATGGGGGTCCACACCCCGGCCTCGCGCAGGGCAGCGCACACGCGATAGCCGTTCATGCCGGGGAGCATGATGTCGAGCACGATGGCGTCGTAGGGACGCTCGCGCGCCATGTGCAGGCCATCGACCCCGTCGTAGGCGACGTCGGCAGCGAACCCTTCGGCTTCGAGACCTCGGCGCAGGCCTTCTGCCAGCGTCGTTTCGTCCTCCACCACAAGCACTCGCATGACGGCTCGCTCCTTCGCGTGCCGTCATCTTCTCTCGTTCAGCTGAACGTCGCCTGAAGCCGGAGGACCGTATCGGGTCGGCAGCGCGGTCGCTCTCCAAGGGCGCCGTGCCGACGTGGCACGCGGCCAGCTCGGACCCGTGCGGGTGCGCGAGAGGGCCGGGTCCGTCGGGTGGAGATGACGTGCCCCTAGGCGAATTCGTCCCAGATCGGGTCGGTGATCGCGTCGTTCTCCGCGAGCCCCCACACCTCGGTGAACTTGCCGTCGGCGATGTGGAAGACGTTGACGTAGTTGTACTCGGCGCTCGCCCCGCTCGGGGCGGTGACGACGGCGGTGCCGAGCACGACGGTGTGGTCGTCGTTGCCGATCACGTCGTGCACGTCGGCCTTCATGGCGCCGGGGTCGGCCATGGCCGCCATCGATGCCCGCACGGCCTCCTTCCCGCGGGTCACGCCCGCGGCCTTGCTGTTGCCACCGGTGTGCCACACGATGTCGTCGGACGTGTGATCGTCGATCCACTGCATGTCGCCGCGCTCCATCGCGGCGAACATGTCACGCACGAGCGTGACGTTGGGGTGCTCCTGCATCGCGGCTCCTTCCCTCGATGGGAGGGCGGGCTTCCCCCCGGCCGACCGGAACCCCAGGGTCGCACCGGTGACGCAACCGCGCAACCCGATCGGCAGTTCGACACGACGCCACGAGCATCGGCTTCCCGCTAGTGTCGGGCCAGTGGCCGGACCGGCGTTCCTGTTCGATCTCGACGGCACGCTGATGGACAGCGTCTATCACCACGTGCTCGCGTGGCAGGGAGCGCTCGCCCGCGACGGCATCCGCCTGTCGGTCTGGCGGATCCATCGCCGGATCGGCATGAGCGGCGGGCTACTCGCGAACGCGATGCTGCGCGAGATCGGGCGCCCGGTCACGGCCGAGGACGCCGATCGTCTGCGCCGGTACCACGCGGAGGCCTTCGCGCAACACCTCGACCAGGTGCGGCCGCTGCCGGGCGCCGTGGAACTGCTCGCCCGGCTGACGGAGCTCGACGTGCCGTGGTCGATCGCGACGAGCGGGTACATCGAGAGCGCCGCGCCGATGATCGAGATGCTGCTCGTACCCGAGGGCGTGCCCGTCGTCACGCGCGATCAAGTGGCACACGCCAAGCCCGACCCCGACCTCTTCCTTGCCGCAGCCGAGCAGCTCGGCGCCGATATCGAGGACTCCGTCGTCGTGGGCGACAGCGTGTGGGACCTGTTGGCGGCTCGGCGGGCACGCGCGCTGGGGGTCGGATTGCTGTCCGGGGGCTACGGCGAGGACGAGCTGGCACGGGCGGGCGCCTACCGCGTGTACCAGGACCCGGCAGACCTGCTCGCTCACCTCGACGAGGTGGGCGTGCGCTCGCCCGGCGCGTAGCGCCGGGCGAGCGGAGTGCGCGATCTCGTCGCGGTCAGGCGATGTCGCGTCGGGCGAGCGCGTGGGTCCCCGTCCCGAGCGAGAGCAACGCCCATCCGCCGAGCAGCGCCGCTCCCACCGCCGGCGCGACCACCGACATGTCGGCCGGAAGGATCCCGAGCACCGACGTGCTCGCGTGCGCAGGCAGGAACTTCGAGACCCCCGGCGCGAGCATCTCGACGATGCTCTCCCCGACCAGCATCCACAGGATCGCGCCCACGATGGCCGCGACCTGGTGCTGGACGAACAGCCCGAGACCCAGCCCGATCACGGCCCAGAGCGCGCAGAGCGCGACGGCCTTGCCGAGCAAGATCGCCAGCGCCGCCACGCTCACCGACACCGCGACTCCGTCGGCCGCGAGCAGGGCCAGGGAGACGCCCCCGACCACGACCGTGGCGACCACCGCGAACAGCGCCGCCGCCGCCGCGAGCACCACGGCCTTCGCGGCGACGACACGCCGACGGCGAGGGGTCGCGAGCAGCGTCGGCACGATCGCGCCGTGTCGCGCCTCGTCCGTGTAGGAACGGATACCGAGTACCACGACGAACACCGGAACGATCGCCATCATCTCCGCGAAGCCGGGCAGCGTCGTCAGCGCCACCGAACTCCCGAACGCGCCGGTCGACACCATCGCCCACGCGGCGATACCGGCGAGGATCATCGCGCCTGCGAACAGGCCCCATACGGTTCTGGTCGTACGCAGCTTCCGCACCTCGGCCCTGATCTGGTCCCTCATCGTTTCGCTCCTTCCGTCAGCTCGAGGAACGCGTCCTCGAGGGTGCTCTCATGGGTGGCGAGCTCGCTGAGCGCCACCCCCGCCTGCAACGCGATCTCGCCGACGAGATCGGCGGGCGCGTCGGCGACGAGGTATCCCCCGTCTTCGGTGCGCGGTTCGAGACCGGCGGCGATCAGCGCGCGGCCGAGCGCTTCGTGGTCGGGCGAGGCGACCCGCAGCGACGACCGACCGCCGGTGAGCTCGGCGATCGAGCCCTGCCGGACGAGCCGGCCGTGGTCGATCACGATCACCTCGTCGGCCATCTGCGCCATCTCCGACAGCAGGTGGCTCGAGACGAACACCGCGTTGCCGCGGCCCGCGAACCACCTGAGGAACTCACGGAGCCACCTGATGCCCTGCGGATCGAGACCGTTCGCGGGTTCGTCGAGCACGAGCACCCGCGGGTCGCCGAGCAGGGCGGCGGCGAGGGCGAGGCGCTGCCGCATGCCGAGTGAATAGCCGCCCGCCTTGCGACCGGCGGCGGCGGTGAGATCGACGATCTCGAGCACGTCGTCGACGCGCGTGTCGGGCACGCCCGAGGCGGCCGCGAGCACCCGCAGGTGGTTCCTGCCGGTCCGCAGCGGATGGAAGCTCTGGACCTCGAGCACCGCGCCGACCGCCGTCGCGGGCCGGTCGAGGCTCGCGTACGGCAGACCCAGCACGGTCACCGTTCCCGCCGTGGGGTGCACGAGCCCGAGCAACATGCGCATCGTCGTGCTCTTGCCGGCGCCGTTCGGTCCCAGGAAGCCCGTCACATGCCCCGGCTGGACCTCGAAGCTGAGGTCCTCGACCGCGGTCACGGCGCCGAACCGCTTCGTGAGGCCACGTGCCACGATCGCGGGCGATGCGATCGGCTCGGTCGCATCGGTCGCGCCCGCCCGGCCGGACTGGGTGGTGGTGGTGGTGGTGGTGAACATCGCGTTCCCTCCTTCGTGCGGGAACCGTTCCCGACGAGGTCAACGCTAGGAAAGGCACGCCCCGGCGGCGTCGGCCGCAGGTACCGACCTGGGGTCCTCCCCTGGGATGACGTTGGCTCAGGCGCCGGGCTGCACGAGACCGGACTCGTACGCGACGACCACCGCCTGGGCGCGGTCCCGCAGGCGCAGCTTGTGCAGCACGCGGCCCACGTGGGTCTTCACGGTGGTCTCGGCGACGAAGAGCTCTGCGGCGATCTCCGCGTTCGACAACCCGCGTCCCATCAACACCAGCACCTCGCGCTCGCGATCGGTCAGCTCGCCGAGGCCCTGAGGCGCGACGGGGGCGGCCGGACGATGAGCGAACTCCTCGATCAAGCGGCGGGTCACCGTCGGCGCGAGCAGGGCGTCGCCCGCCGCCACCACGCGGACGGCATGCACGAGTTCCTCGGGCGGGCGGTCCTTCAGCAGGAAGCCACTCGCCCCCGCTCGGAGGGCGTCGTACACGTACGCGTCGAGGTCGAACGTCGTGAGCATCAGCACCTTGGCGGCATCGTCGAGCGCGGTGATGCGGCTCGTGGCCTCGATGCCGTCCATCGAGGGCATACGCACATCCATCACGATCACGTCGGGACGCCAACGCTCGAAGCCGCGAACGGCGTCGGCGCCGTCGATCGCCTCGCCCACCACCTTCAGATCGGGTTCGGCCTCGAGGATCATGCGGAATCCTCCGCGCATCAGCGCCTGATCGTCGGCGATCATCACGCGGATCGTGGACGGGTCGCTCATGCGTCAGACCCCTCCTCGTACGGCAGGTGCGCACGCACCGCGAACCCGCCGCCGGGACGGGGTCCAGTGTCGAGCGAGCCGCCGTACAACGCCACGCGCTCCCGCATGCCGAGCAGGCCCAGCCCGCTCTCCGTCGAGACGAACGGGCCTCGGCCGTCGTCGGCCACCTCGAGGTCGAGCGCCGCATCACCCCATCGGAGCAGCACCCTCGCGCTCGCCGGTCCGGCGTGCTTCATCACGTTCGTGAGCGCCTCTTGCACGATGCGGTACGCGACCAGGTCGAGCCCGGACGGGAGCTGTCGCGGCGCGCCCTCGGTCGCGGCCTCCACCGGCACGCCGGCGCCACGGACGGTCTCGAGCAGGGCGTCGAGTTGCCCGAGCCCTGGCTGCGGCGCCCGATCGGCATCGGCCCCGTCGGACTTCAGGATGCCGATCAGTCGGCGCATCTCGGCGAGGCCGTCGCGCCCGGTGGACTCGATCCGGCCGATCGCGGCCTTCGCCGCGCCCGGATCGTCGTCGAGCACGCGGCGGGCTGCTCCCGCCTGCACCACCATCACGCTCATCGCGTGGGCCACCACGTCGTGCAGCTCCCGGGCGATCCGCGCCCGTTCCTCGACGACCGCGTCGTGCGCCGCCCGCTCGCGGTCCACAGCGATGCGCCGGCGACGATTGAAACCGATCCGTCCGAAGAGCATCGGCAGGCCGGCCGCGAACGTCGCGCTGATCAGGACCTCGACCCAATTGGTGCCGGGGTAGGCGACGACGAGTGCGGACACGGTGCCGACGACCGAGATCGGCAGCGACACCCTGATGAATCGCTCGCGGTCGACGTGCGCCGCGGCCGTGTAGGTGGCGAGCACGACCGGGAATACCAGGTCGAACGCCCCATTCACGGATGCGAGCGCGATCGACGCCCCGGACACCACGACGAGCACGGCGATCGGCCACCGGCGCCGGACCGCCAGGGCCGCAGAACCCCCCACCAGCAACACGTACGCCTCGGGACCCACGGGCCCGCGCGCCGGGTCGGTGGAGGCGTGCTCGCCGATCACCGCGCCGATCACCGAGCCGATCGCGATCGCCGCGGCGAGCAGCGAGTCCCAGATCAGCGGGTCGACCCGCCGCAGGCGCTCCCAGAACGTCGGTCCGTCCACGTGTCGACGGTAGCCCGCGCCGACCGCTCCCGGCGTCATCCTGCGGGACGATGCCCGACCACGTCGCCCGACGCGAGGTACTGATGCACGGATCCCACGGCCACCGACCCTTCCCCGACGGCCGACGCGACCCGCTTGACCGCCCCGTGCCGCACATCGCCGACCGCGAACACACCCGGCACGCTGGTCTCGAGACCGGCGCGCCCCGCGCGCGGGCCGGCATCCGCACCGGTGAGGATCGATCCCCATCGGTCCCGGAGCACGGCGCCGGGAAGCCAGCTGGTGCGCGGTTCCGCTCCGATCAGGACGAAGACGGCTGCCAGCGGCATCGTGCTGAGCTCGCCGGACACGGCGTCGCGAACCACGAGCCCCTCGAGACGGCGATCTCCGCGCCCGCCGATCACTTCCGTTCCGTATCGGATCTCGATGTTCGACGTCCGGTCCAGCTCCTGGATCAGGTACTCCGACATGCTCTCTGCGAGCGACGAGCCACGGACGAGGACCGTCACCCGGCGCACATGCGACGCGAGATAGAGCGCCGCCTGTCCGGCTGAGTTCCCGCCCCCGACGACGGCGACGTCGTCACCGGCGAGTCCCGGAGCCTCGGACGTCGCGGCGCCGTAGTAGACGCCTGCCCCCTGAAACCGCATCAGCTCTGGATCGTCGAGCATGCGATAGGAGACCCCGCTCGCGATGATGACGGTGCGGGTCTCGATCTTGCTGCCATCGGCCAGCACGACGGCCCTCCGGTCCCCGTCGATCACCAGGTCGACCGCGTCGAGTCCGTAGACGAACTCTGCGCCGAAGAGCCAGGCCTGCTCGTATGCGCGTTGGGCGAGCTCTGCCCCGCTGACCCCCCGCGGGAAGCCCAGGTAGTTGCGGATCAGCGAGCTCGTTCCGGCCTGGCCCCCGATCGCTTGGCGTTCGACCACCGCGACCCGCAGCCCCTCCGACGCCGCATAGACGGCGGCGGCGAGACCGGCCGGGCCGGCCCCGACGATCGTGACGTCGAACAGGCCCCGCGGCGCGCTCGTCGCGAGGCCGAAGGCTGCCCCTACCTCCGCCCCCGTCGGCTGCACCAGCGCCCGACCGTCATGCAGCACCACGACCGGCAACCGCGCGTCGTCGAGGCCCGAGCCCGCCAGGATCGCATCCGCATCCGCTGAGCCGGCCTCGTAGGAGCCGAACGGGATGCTGTTGCGGGTCAGCAGATCACGCATCGCCGAGGTCGCGGGGTCCCAGTGGGTGCCGATCAATCGGACGACCTCGTAGGGCGGCCGATTCGCCCTGCTCCAATCGGCGAGGAACTCCGAGATCGCGCGGTGGAACGACTCGTCCCGCGCGCTCCAGGGTCGTGCCGCCCAGTAGTCGATGTCGCCCATCGCGGCGCCCCGGAGCAGCACGTCCGTCGCGGAGCGGTCTCCCCAGTTCAACGTGAGGCAACGCTTCGCGAGCTGGAACCGCGCCCGAGACTCGGCGAGGACATCGAGGGCGCGTGCATGATCCGGCGCCCCCGCGATCACCAGCACGACCTCCGAGCCGACGAGACGCCGCAGCGTTGACCCCGCCTCGTCGATCGAGCCGACGATCACCTCGTAGTCGGACCCGTACCGCTTCCGCAGCTCGAGCTCCACCTGTTCACGCGCCGCCGCATCCTCCTCGAAGGCGACGATCACCGGTCTGGGCCGCTCGTCGCTCACCCCGGCGCCTCCACCATCGATTGGTCCACGTAACACCACAGCCAGTCCTCACCGGGCTCGATCGACCGCGCGATCGGATGAGCGGCCGACGAGGCGTGCGTGCCGGCGTGCTTGTTCTTCGACGAGTCGCAGCAGCCCACGAGGCCGCACGTCATGCAGGCACGGAGATGCACCCACGCGTCCCCGAGCCGGAGGCAGGCCTCGCACGAATCGCCGGAAGGCTCGACGTCCGTGATCATCTCGGCGTGCGCGCATCGTCCGGTCGTCCCTCGTGATCGCTGGATCGCGAACCGCACTCTGTCGATCACACCCATGGCACCCCTCGCAGGAACCTGCGCAGGGTAGCCTCGGGCGATCCGGCGGAACAAGCGTCGCCGCCGGCGTGACCACGGGTCGGTGACCGTGGGTTGCATGCGGCGCAGTGACTTCACTAGCGTCGCCGCATGAAGCGCTCAGCGATCGTCACCGCCGTCATCGTGTGCGCCGCAGCGCTCACTCCGCTCACGACCACCATGCCCGCCGCCGCCGGCGCTTCGGTGCCGATCCGCATCAGGGTCATGTCGTTCAACATCCAGTACGGGGCGTACTACTCCACGATCGATGCGGTCGTGAAGGCGATCGAGCGTGCCGACGCCGACGTGGTCGGGCTGCAGGAGGCGTTCGGCAAGACCAGGAAGATCGCCCGGCTGCTCGGCTGGTACGCGTCGCCGCGCATGCACCTGGTGAGCCGCTTCCCGATCGTGCACCCCGACGGCAGCAGGGTCGCCGGGTCGCCGGGCGGCCGCATCCCCGAAGGGGCGTGGGCCTACCTGCTGTTCGGCGACGGTGCGGTCGCGGCGATCGCCCAGACCCACACACCGTGGTGGCCGAGTGGCATGTACGCGATGCTCCAGGGCGAGGACGAGGCCGAGGTGCTCGCCCGCGAGCAGGGCAAGCTCGACTGGACGCAGCCGCACCTCGACGCGGTGGCGGGCCCGATCGCCGAGGGCGTGCCGACGTTCTTCGTCGGCGACCTCAACACCCCATCGCATCTGGACTGGACCCAGGAAGCCGTCGACGGACTCGGATGGCAGCCGCCCACCCTCGATCCGCCGGGAGAGCGCTACGTCGTGGAGTGGCCCGTCACCGTCGCGATGGAGGACGCCGGCTTCACCGATACATACCGGGCGATGCACCCCGACCCCGTCGCCGACCCCGGCTTCACATACTGCGTGCGGTTCTTCCCGGCCTGCGGCCGCTGGGATACCTGGGACCGCATCGACTACGTGTACTCCGCCGGGCCTATCGACATCGTGCGCAGCCAGGTCGTCGGGGAAGGCGGCCCGTTCACCGATATCCGGAGCCGCCCCTGGCCGACCGACCACCGGGCGGTCGTCTCGACGGTCGACGTGACGCTCGTGGAGCCCGACCCGTTCGCCGCCCCGCTCGACGAGCGCACGTGGCTCGGGCACGCCGTGCGGGCGGCGTTCCACCACCCCGCGTCGCCGGGCCGGACGATCGGCCTCTGGCCGCGCGGTGACGACCCCGAGACCGACCCCGTCGTCACCGACGTGGCGATCGACGACGCGGCCGACGACGGCATCGCATCGCTCGACACCGACGGGCTCGATCCCGGCGACTATATCGTCGCCTTACTCGACGGTGGCATCGTGGCCACCTCGGAGGTCTCGCTCCTCGAACGGAACGCGCGGGCGACCGTGGCCACGACGGACCGTCGCTACGAGCAGGGCGATCCGATCCGTGTCGAGTGGACCGGCGGTCCCGGCAACCGCTATGACTGGCTCGCCCTCACCCGCAACTGTTTCGACGCGAGCGACTGTCCGCTCCGCCAGTGGCGGTACATCGACGGCGAGGTGAACGGGACGGCTCGCTTCACGCGGGGGTCCGAGGGTGTATGGCCGCTGCGGCCGGGCCGCTACGCGGTCTCGCTCTGCGTCGACGACGACTACGTGTGCGTGGCGACGAGCGAGGTCTTCCGCATCGTGGCACCCTAGCCAGATGGAGACCTGGGACGCGATCCGCTCGCGGCGGAACGTCCGTGCGTTCACGGGCGACCCCATCGAGCCCGACGACCTCGATCGCATCCTCGACGCGGCTCGGCGCTCACCGTCGTCGATGAACCAGCAGGCATGGGACTTCGTCGCCGTGACCGGCCCGGACGACCTGGTACGACTCTCGCGGGTCTGGCGTTACGCCGAGCACGTGGCGGGTTCCGCAGCGACGATCGCCCTCATCGCGCCCGCGACGACCGACCCCGACGACCGCGAGACGATCCAGTTCGACCTGGGGCAGGCGAGCATGAGCATCATGCTGGCGGCGGCGGACCTCGGCATCGGCAGCTGCCACGCGGCCGTCGAGGATCAGCCGCTCGCCCGCGAGGTGCTCGCCCTGCCGGACGACCGCGAGTGCATGTGGCTGATCGCCCTCGGGCGGCCGGCCGATCGTTCACTTTCGCCGATCGCGTCGCCGAACCGGCGGGCGTTCGACGACGTCGTGCACCGCGAACACTGGTAGCCGGGCGGGCCGAGACCGGGTCAGACCCCGAGCGGTAACGTCGTGGAGGCCATCGCTTCGAGTTGGTCGGCCGGCATCGGGTGCGCGAACCAGAACCCCTGCGCCAGCCGGCATCCGTTCGAGCGCAGGAAGATGTACTCGCCCTCGGTCTCGACACCCTCGGCGAGAGGCACCATGTCGAGCGATTGCGCGACCTGGATCATCGCCCGCACCATGCCCGCGAGACGCACGTCGCGGTCGACGTGGCGGATGAACTCACGGTCGATCTTCAACACGTCGACCGGCATGTGCTTGAGGCGCGAGAGCGACGAGTAGCCGGTGCCGAAGTCGTCGAGCGCGAGACGCAGCCCCCACGAGTGCAGGTCGCGCAGGGTGCGCTGGGTCCGATCGGGGTCGGCCATCGCGGTCGACTCGGTGATCTCGGCCTGTACCGTCGAGGGGTCGACGCCCGCGTCGCGCAGCCTGGTGAGCAGGCGCTCCGCGAGTCGCGGGGTCCACAGTTGTCGCGGCGACAGGTTGAACGAGACCTCGAGCTCGAGGCCGCCGTCGCGCCAGTCGCGCTGCTGCTGCGCGACCTGGTCGAGCACCCAATCGCCGATCGCCTCGATCAGTCCGAGCTCCTCGGCGACCGGGATGAACTCACCTGGCGGCACGATGCCGTGGGAGTCCTTCCAGCGGATCAGGGCCTCGGCGCCGATGACGCGCCGGTCGGCGAGATCGACCACGGGCTGATAGTGCAGCACCCAGTCCTGGTCCTCGACGGCCTGGCGCAGCCGCTGCTCGAAGGACAGGCGCACCATCGCGTCGTCACCTTCGCTCGCGAAGAACACGTGGCCGCCGGGTTCGATCCGCTTGGCCCGGTACATCGCGATATCGGCGTTCTTCAACAGCGTCTCTGCGTCGAGGGCATCTCGGGGGTAGAGGCTGATGCCGATCGATCCTCGAGCGTGGAACTCGGTGCCCTGCAGCCCGAACGGCTGCATCAGCACCTCGACGACGCGATCGGCCACCCGCTTCGCGGCGACCTCGGCTTCTGAGGGGTCGAGGTCGGCGAGCAGTACCAGGAACTCGTCTCCGCCCTGGCGCGCCACGAGATCGGTCTCCCTCGTGCACGTGCGAAGGCGGTCGGCGAGCTCGGACAGCAACAGGTCCCCCGCGTGGTGGCCGAGGGAGTCGTTCACGAGCTTGAAGTTGTCCAGGTCCAAGAAGACGACGGCGACGGCGGTGTCGTCGCGCTTGGCGCGTTCCACGGCGAGGACGAGCGTCTCCTCGAACAGCTGCCGGTTCGCGAGCGCGGTCAATCCGTCGTGGTAGGCGAGGTGCGCGATGCGTGCCTCGGCCTCCTTGAGCTCGGTCACATCGAACAGGATCCCGTGCTCGAACGTCGCCCTGCCGTCTGCATCACGGTGCGCGTAGGCGCGGTCGCGGATCCAGACGACCCGACCGTCGGGGCGCACCATACGGTAGTCGTCGAGGTCGCCGCCCACGCCGGCGATGAACGCCTCGCTCTGCATCTCGACCCGTGGACGGTCGTCGGGGTGCACCATGCGCAGCCACATGTCGGGGTCGGCCCGGTACGCCTCGGGTGTGACGCCCAGGATCTCCTCGATCTGCGGGTTCACGTACTCCGTGACGCTGCCGTTGTCCGCGTAGACCACCGCAGGGATCTGCTCGACCAGACTGCGGTACCGGAACTCGGCTTCGGCGAGCGCCGCCTGCGCCTCTCGCCCGGCGATCAGCTCACGGGCGTCGCGGACCGAGACGATCGCTCGCCCGCCACCCAGCGATCGCGACCGGAGCTCGACCGGGAGCGAGCCGCCGCTCGGGCACCGCAACGCCGCCTCGAACGGGACCTCGGCGTCGAGACCGTCCCGCCAGTCGGGGATCGTCTCCTCCACGCCGGCGCCGGTGGGATCGTGACCGAGCAGCTGCACGAAGCGCTCGTTCACCCACTCGATGCGACCGTCGGCCAGCACGAACGAGGCCTCGGGGAACGCCTCGAGCAGGCGTCCCGCGTCCAGGCTGAGATCGACCGGTGCCGGACCGTCGTGCGTCACGATGTGAAAGGCATCGTCGCGACACGGACCCGACCTGAGCCGCCTCTCGGAACGCGATCGGGCCGGTTCCCCGCGGTCGGCAGGAGATCTACCGCTCGTCCTCGGGCTCGCCCTCGCCTTGGATCGGCGGTGAGTCCCGCAGCATCTGCTCCATCGCGGTGAGCAGGGTCGCGCGCTGCGCATCGGTCAGGCGGGCGGATGGATGGATCAACGTGTAGCTCACTGGCGGCATGTCACCGTCGGCCACGACGTCGAGCAGCTCGTCCACCTCGGGCTGGGGGCGATCCCACTCCGAGAAGTTCAAGGTGGCGCGCCCCTCGTCGACGTCGCGCTGCACGAGCCACGACCCCGGGGCGATGTTCGTGTACCAGGGCCACACGGTCTCGTTGCTGTGGCAGTCGAAACAGGCACCCCGGGCGAGCTCGAGGCTCGGCCCCGGGGCGAACGCCGCCGCCTGAGTGACCGGAGGGTTCGTGTGGTCCCGCCCGTACGGCACGAACTGGATCGCGACGAAGACACCGAGCAGCCCCACGAACCCCCAGCGGATCCAGCGAGGCAGCCGACGAGTCATGGGATCCATCGTAGGGTGACCTCGCCCCGCTCACCTCCGACGATGGCCTCGGGTGGGTCCGGGACCTTCGTCCCGGTCGGACCGGTCAGCGAGACCTCAGGAGCCGGATCGGCGCGATGCATGCTGGGGCACACGGGAAGTGGACGCGATGCAGGACGTCGGGGACAGGTGATCGATCTGGCGCAGGCAGACGTGCCGAAGGGGTTCGCGGCCCACTGGGCGGTGTAGATCGGGTCGAGTCGCGTGTTCGTCCCCTACCGATCAGCTCGCCGCGAGCCCGGCGACCGTGGCCGGCACGCCGTCCCACGACCCGATCGGCTCGAGCGCGCCTTCCTCACCCACGGCCCAGCCGTAGACGCGGGCGCCGTCGGCGTCGATCGCGTACAGGAAGCGACCGTCGCGCGTGAGGCCCTCGTCTCGCAGCCCGGTCATGCCGTCGACCGCGATCCCCGCAGTGGCGTCTTCCAACGAGAGCGAGCCGTCGCCCGCGATCGCGTACCGCGAGACCGCGCCGTCGGCGAAGTTCGTGGTGAAGGCGAACCGGTCATCGGGCGTGACGACCGCCCAACAGATCTCGCTGCGGCCGTTGCCCACCGAGCCGCTCCGCGGCGCGAGCGAACCGTCGACGAGCGCGTAGGACGAGGCGGCGGCCGCACCGCGCTCCGCCCGGAAGGCCTCGGTCACGACGAGGTTCCCGCCAGACGTGAAGGCGAACCCGTACGGCCTCGGTCCCTGCGACGCGATCGTGCGGGGCGTGCCGAACGTGCCGTCGGCCTTGACCTCGTAGGTCACGATCGAATCGATGCCACGCTCGCTGATCACGATCAGCGAGCCATCGGGGCCGAACGAGACCTGCGCGGGATCGGCGTCGCTCGCCGCGAGTGCCTGATCGCCCCCCGGCACCGGCGCGAGACCGCCCTCGTGCAGACGGAACGACGAGATGCCGGGCTTCCCCGTCCCCAACACGACGACGAGCCCGTCGCGCTCGGCGACGCTCTTCGGCGCGGTGCCCGCGTGCACCCGGTCGCGCAGTTCAACCGCGCCGTCGTCGGCCACGGCGAACACGCTCAGGTCGTCGCTCGCGGCGTTGGTCGCGAGCAGGTGACGGCCATCGGTCGTGAGCACGACCGATCCCTGTGAGGTGAGGTGCGGCATACCGTCGCCGTCGCCCCCCGTGGCCACGGTGCCGATACGGTTGATCGTTACATCTTCGTGACTAGTCTGCGCTGGACTAGTGCCGCAGCTGGTCGATCGTGCAGGTGGACGGGTCGCGATCGGGCAGCCACCGGACGAACGTGACGGCGTGGCGGAACCGGTTGCCCCGCAATCGCTCGTACCGCACCTCACAGGCTAGCGCGGGCAGCACCTCGACCCAGTCCGCGCCCACCGAGATGACGGCGCCGCCCGGCGAGACCCGGGCGAGGGCGCTGGCCGCAGCTCGGCGCACGGGCGCACGGGAGAACGCGACGGTGCGTCCCACGTCGACCAGTCGTCCCCCGTCGTACATCCCCAGGCGGATCGAGCCCACGCCGGAGCCGGCGTGCCGGTACCCGGTCGCCACGCAAGCCGCCGTCCGGACGCGCCGCACCCGCAGCCATCGCATCCCATCGGCGTGGCGTGCGATCAGACCGTCGCGGCCCGTCGCGTCTCGGTCGTCGAGCCACGCGCGCGCGGTCGCGCGGTCGAGGGTCTGCGGCGTCACGACGAACGGTGCTCCCGGCGCGATGCGCCGCAGGTTCGTCGGTGCGAGCGGGAGGCCGAGCTCACCCGCGAGGCCCTCGAGCGCTCGGCGACGATCGGCCAGCGGCAGGGCCCTGAGATCCGTCGAGCTTCGCGTCATGACGTCCGTGAGGACCAGGGTCGCCGGCGTCGACTCGGCGAGGCTCGCCACCACGGACGGCGACGGGAGCAGCCGGCGGCGCACCGACGCGAAGTCGAGACCGTCGGGACCGACCACCACCAAGGACCCCCGCACGATGGCCGCGCCTGCCTCGAGGGTCGCCAGCGAACGCACGACCTCGGGGAAGTACCGGTCGAACGCCCGGCGACGGTCGGAGACGAGACGGGCGGCGCCGGGTCCGAGCCGAGCGGTGACCCGTAGACCGTCCCAGTCCGGCTCGAACCGCCAGTCGATGCCCTCGGGGATGCGGTCGACGACCTCGCCGGCGGTGGCGATGTCGGGGATCGAGACGACGCCGCGGGCGACGTCGACGACCGCCTCCTCCCGCTCCCGCTGCATCCCCCGACACTGTCAGCCGTCGAGGGCCCCCACATCGGGAACAAGGCTGAGATGTACTCGGCCGATGGTCCGAACGACGGTAGTGCGGCCGCATCCCCCAGCCGAGGGACGCGACCGACCACAGAGCCACGCGCGCGACGCGGTCGACCGCTAGGCCGGCGACACCGAGACCGAGGCTTGGGGGGAGATCGACGTGACCGCGCTCGGCGTGACCGCGCTCGGCGTGAGCGACGGAGCCGCGGTGGGAGCGATCGACGGCGACAAGGTCGGGCTCGCCGTCGGGACGGTCTCCTCGAGTAGCGCATCGAGGGACTCGGTGGGCACGAACCGGATGATGCCCGCTCCCAAGGGGGGCACCGACACGACCGTGCACCCGGTACCGCTCGCGCCCGCAGGCGTACACGTCTCGGCCGACCGGTCGCCGATCGTGACGAGCACGCTCATGTAGCGCGCCTCACGGTCCAGCGCCATCGCCTCGCTCACCAGCACACGGCCGGCGGAGTCGCCGGTCGCGGTGACCCGTCCGATCAGGACGCCCTCGGCTTCCTCGGCCGAGTACTGGCGCATCTCCACGGTCACGATGTCGTCGGTCGCGAGATCGCGCCCGTCGACCTGCACCGTCGCGGTGACCACCCGGTTGCCGGCCGCGAACGTGATGGCCGGAGCGGGCACGGGCGGCTCCGCGTCGAGAACCGGCGGCACGATCGCCGACGCCAGCGCAAGAGCGAAGATGCCCGCCGAGAGCATCGTCGAGGTGGCGAGCATCTGGGTGCGGCTGGCGTAGTGGCGACGCAGCACGAACGTGTCGTTCGCGTTGCCATCGGCGTCGCTGCGGCCGAGCAGGCCGATCAGGCCGATCGCGACGGCCGCGACTCCGATCGTCGCCGCGAAGCCGAGCCATCCGGGCGTCTCCCGCACCGCGTGCGCGAGCGCGCCCGAGGCCCAGGCGAACCCCGCCACGAGCGCGGCGACGACGAGCTCGGCGATCAGCACCGCCTTCAGGCGCCGTTCCGCTCGCCGGCTCGGCGTGGGAGGAGCGAGGTCGACGCTCGCGGCGTCCTCGATCGCGACGTCCCACCCGACCGCGGGGGTGCCGAGCACCTCGGCGGGCTCGTGGTCGCCGGTGCCGGTGAAGATCACGCGATGGTTCACGGGCGGGGCTCCGACCGGACTCGGGCACTCGATCACCACGCGCCACGGACCGGTCCGCTCGTCGAGCGGCGCCCCCGCCGTCGGGGTGGCCTTGATCGCCTCGACGATCGCCTCGTCGGTGGGCTGCGCGTCGGCGATGCGCGCCGAGAGCTCCATCACCGGGAACAGCCCTTGTGGCAGCACTCGCGCCCGCTGCACCTGCTCGAGCTGCGTGGCGGTCAGCGTCTCCGTCGTCGGTGATGCCACTCCTGTCGTCGGCGTGGGCTCCGCGTCGCTCAGCACCACGACGTCGTCGGCGCCGGGCGTGGCCTGGAACCGCCGATCGATCAGACGCTCGATCGCGGGGTCGCTGCGCCGCAGCTCGTCGAGCTCGTACAACCCGGGAACGCGGTTGGTCGCGCTCGCGGCGAGCACGACCGGCGCGTCGATCGGGGCCGTGGTGCCCGTCAGCACGCGGCGAACCTGCGCGAGGCGGTCGACCGGGTCACCGGTGCGCAGCGCCGCAACCCTGGCGATCACGTCGTCGGTCGACGCGAGGTAGGCGGACTCTCGGGGCAAGAACTCGCGCTCGAGACGAACCTGCGCGGTCACATCGACCGCACGGGCCCGCCCTTTCCGCTCGTGGCCGGGGTGCGCGCACAGGTATCGGGTCATCAGGGGCCTCTCCTTCGCCGTCGGCGCGACGCTCGACGCGATGCGGCCGCGGGAGCGCGTACCGTTCCAGGCGTACGCTACACGGGGTGCGGGGCAAAGGAACAGTCCCCTTCCGTACGGACGAGGCGGATCGAGACCTTCGGCCTAGGGCGTACGGATGAGGCCATGGCGCCGCTTCCTCCTCCCTCACGAGACGAACGTGATCCGACCTCGCCCGAACATGGTTCGCGTTCGGCGCGGTCCGGGATAGGCTGCGCGCCGAGATGCCCGCGGACCTCGACCTGCTGAGGCGGATCGACGCCTACCTCGATGCGGCGCCCAGGACCGGCGCCCGCGCCGAGGCGATCGGCCCGTTCACGCTGTTCCTGAACGAGGGCCACGGATGGCGCTACTACGCCAGACCCTCACCCGGCGCGACGGGGTTCACGGCCGAGGCGGTCCGCGCCGTGCGAGGCCGTCAGCGCGCGTTGTCGCAGCCCGAGGCCTTCGAGTGGATCGGCGAGCTCGCACCCGACGTGGGGGCTGCCGTCGCGGCCGAGAGCATGCGGATCGTCGACCACCCGTTGATGGTGCTGGACGACCACGCCCGAACCCAACACGTGCCCGACGGCGTCGAGGTGGGGATCGTCGACGCCGACGACGACCTCGCCGCGCTCAGCGCCGTCGCCGAGGTGGCCTTCGCCGCGCCCGGCACCGCCACCGGCTCGCTGGGCCCTGCCGATGCGGCCGCCGCGGCCGCCGCGCAGAACCCGGACACGATCGCGTTCCAGCGGGGCCGGATGCTCGCCGGCCTCACCGTCGCTGCGGCGGCACGGGTGACGGGCGTCGTCGCCGCCGTGGGATGGCACCAACCGCTCGACGGTGCGAGCGAGATCGTGGGGGTCGCGACCCTCCCGACGTTCCGACGGCGCGGCCTCGGGGCCGCCGTGACCTGCGCGCTGGTCGCCGACGCCCTCGAGCGGGGAGTCGGCACCGTGTTCCTGTCGGCCGACGACGACGATGTGGCCCGGGTGTACACGAGGGTCGGATTCCGACGAGTCGGCACCGCGTGTGCGGCCTCCGTCGCGGCGCGTTGACGTTCCCGAAGCGACGGACACCCGGCCCCGAGAAGTGGGGCCGCTCGGTCGTCGTCGCGCCCCTTCGGGCGAGCGAGGCTCGGAATAAAGGACCTTCCGCGTGTAAGGAGGCGTGAGATGTGGGAGTACGTATTCGCCGCCTTCCTGATCATCCACGGGTTGGTGCATCTCGCGGTGTGGTTGGCGCCGGCGAAGATCGACGCGCCGTTCCAGGCCGACCACTCGTGGCTGCTCGGGTCGGGTGCGGCGCCGCACCGTGTGAGCGTGGCGCTGGCCACGAGCGCCGCGGCCGTCTTCGTCGCAGCGGGCATCATGCTGTTGTTCGGCGCGGCGGTCTGGGTGCCCCTCGCCGTCACCGCCTCGGCGATCGGCCTCGTCGTCGCCCTGCTCTACTTCAACCCCTGGCTGCTGTTCGACCTCGGGATCAACGCCGCTCTGCTCTACGCGCTGCTCGTGACCGGCTGGGCCGACACGCTGACCGCGTGAGCGGCGAGCGGGTCGTCGCCTCGGCGGGCATGTGCCGCGACGTCACTCCACGTCCCGGACCATCGTGACCGCAAGCCCCACGGCGAGCGCGATCGCGAGGTAGAGGGCCATCATCAGGCCGGCCGCGGCCGGAGGGAGGAGATCGACCTCGCTCTGCGTGAGTGAGTTCGTGAGCCCGGAGAACGGGAACCACTTGACCGTCGCGGGCAGGATCGCCCCGACGAGCGACTCCACCACCAAGGTCCAGCCGAGCACCCCGAGGATCGCGATGAGCTGGCTGCGTAGCGCCGCCCCCGCTGCCGCGCCCATCGCTCCGGAGAACGCGGCGCCGGCACCCACCGCGAGGACCGCCACGGCGACGGAGGTCCCGAACGGCACCATCTCGCCGCCGGCCGCGAACTCGACAGCGACGGCGACGAGCGGGATCAGGCCGCCGACCACCCCGAACGCGAAGCCCGCGATGGCGTACGCGATCACCTTCGACACGACGACCGGCCATCGCGTCGGGGTCGCGAGGAACGTGCCGGACAGGGTGCGATGACGATGCTCGGTCGTCATCGCGGTCGCCCCGAGCACCAGCGCGAACACCCCGGCGATCGACCCCGTGGCGACGAAGTCGCGCACGTCCTCGATGGTCTCGATCGGCGTCAGCCCGGCCTCCAGCCCGTCCGGCGTGCCCGCGATCGCGAGCGTCGCGATCGCGCCGAGGGCGGCGAGGCCGACCGCGCCGAGCAGCAGTCCGATCCACAGGCGGGTGGTGCGCACCTTCGCGACCTCGACGCCGACGAGGCGGCCCACGGCGTTCACGGTGTGACCTCCGGCGGCGGCGGGATCGAAGGCGGTCCATCGTCGCCCTCGCCGCCGGTGAGATGCAGGAACGCTTCCTCGAGCGACGCCTCATGGCTCCGCAGCTCGTGCAGCACCGCGCCCTCGGTCGCCGCGATCTCGCCGACCCGCTCGATCGGCAGGCCCGACACCGAGATCGCGGCGGTGTCCTCGCCCGCCGCGATCGTCGCCCCCGCGGCTTCCAGAGAGCGGCCGAGCCTCTTCGCGTCGGGCGATCGCACGATCACGTCGCGGGCCACCGACGACGTGATCGCGTCGACGGGCCCCTCACGCACGAGCCGCCCGCGGTCGATCACCACGAGCCGGTCGACGGTCTGTGCCATCTCGGCGAGCAGGTGACTCGAGACGAAGACGGTACGACCCGCGTCGGCGAACGCGCGCAGGAAGCCGCGAAGCCACGCGACGCCGGCGGGATCGAGCCCGTTGCCGGGTTCGTCCAGCACGAGCACCACCGGGTCGCCGAGGAGCGCGGTCGCGAGACCCAGCCGCTGCCGCATGCCGCTCGAGTAGCCGCCCACGCGGCGGTCGGCGTACTCGCGCATGGCCACCTGGTCGAGCACGGCGTCGATCCGCTCCGTGCCGATGCGCCCGGCCCTGGCCGCGATGCGCAGGTGGTCGCCACCGGTGCGCCCGGGGTGAAAGCCCGTGCTCTCGAGCATCGCGCCCACGTGCACGAGCGGGCGGTCGAGGGCGGCGTAAGGCTTGCCCAGGATCGTGGCCTCTCCGTCGGTCGGTTCGGCGAGCCCCAGCACGACGCGCATCGTGGTGGTCTTGCCGGCGCCGTTGGGCCCGAGGAACCCGGTCACCCGTCCGCGTGGGACGGTGAACGACAGCCCGTCGACGGCGGTGACGTCGCCGAACCGCTTCGTGAGCCCGGCGACCTCGATCGCGGCTTCGGGCGACGCGTCGGTCGCGCTCATCCCCTCTCGACGGTGGCGCGCCACGCCCGCACGTCGCCCGTCTCCAGATTCGTCTCGAAGGCGGTGGCCACGATCTCGTGGACCCGCCAGCCCACCGCGAACGTCTCGCGCAGCTCCCGGTCCCCCACCCTGCGGGGTCCCCACCCCGACGGCTCGCCATCGCTGAAGCACAGCAGATGCAGCACGCCCCCGGGCTCGAGGGCCTCGTGCAAGCTCGCCGCGTACACGGGCCGTTCGTGGTCGTCGAGCACGTGGAACAACCCGCAGTCGAGCACCGAGGCGAACCTGCGCCCGAGTCCGCCGACCCCGAACACGTCGGCGACGAGGAAGCCCGCAGACGCGAGGTCGCGCTCGCGCGCCTTGTCCATCGCCTTCCCGATCGCGCGCGGGGATGCGTCGATGCCGAGCACCTCGAGGCCGGCGGCGGCGAGGGCGAGCGCGTTCTCGCCCGTGCCGCATCCCACGTCGAGCACCGGCGACCGGAACTCGCCCGCGCCCACGAGCGCGAGCACCTCCCCCTGTGGACGTCCGATGTCCCAGGGAGGCACGCCGATGTAGGCGTCGTCGAACCCACGCGCGGAGGGTCGGGCGGCCATGGGTCGCCACCCTAGCCGGTCCCGGACGTTCGGGCGATACGGTGGTCGTCCGACGGACGATGCTGGGGGGGACATGGATCAGGACCGGTACGAGCGGGGCCGGGAGCGGTTCCTCGAGGTGCACGACGAGAAGGCGCTCGGCGCGGTGGAGGGCCTCGGCGACCTCGGGCGGATCATCGTCGAGACGGTCTACGGCGACGTGTACACGAGGCCGGGTCTGTCGACACGCGACCGGGAGTTGGCCGCGGTTGCGGCGCTGGTCGCCCTCGGGCGATCGTCGCAGATCCCGCAGCACCTGCGGGCGTCGTTGAAGGCCGGGCTCTCGCCCGACGAGCTCCGCGAGGTGATCCTGCAGACCGCGACGATCGCGGGGTTCCCGCCGGCGATGAACGCGATGGCGACGTTGAAGACGATCGTGGGCGACGGGGAGGCGTGAGGTGCCGATCATCGAGATCGCGGCCCTGCCTCCCGGCGAGGACCGCGACGTGTCCGCCGCGCTCGGCGCGGTGACCACCGAGGTGGCCGCGTTCCTGGGCGAGGACCCCAGGGGGGGCCTGGGCGATCCACCGCCCGATCGCCCCGGGTCACTATGCGGAAGGGACCGATGCGCCCGTGGCTCAGCCCGCCGAGACCCACCCAGCGATCGTGCGGGTCTTCGCGAACCGGCCGCCCGACGAGGCCCCAGCCTTGCTGGAGACCGTCGGCGCCGCGGTGGTGCGCGCGTTCGGGCTCGGCGAGGGCAACGTCGTCGTGCTGTTCGAGGCGGCCGACCCCGACCGCATGTTCTGGGGGTAGCCGGACGAGATCGGGACGACGGACCCTGGCACGGCGGGCCGATGCGCATGGGCGCGACCCCGGCGCGACGAAGAGGATGGCGGTGGAGGTGAAGGCGATGAAGGACGAGCGTCTCCCCGACGCGCCCGATCAGTCCCTGCGTGAACGCGCGCTCGAGCGCATCGAGAAGAAGCAGGAGTTCCACGCGCACCTGCTGGCCTACGTCCTGGTGAACGCGATGCTCGTAGGCATCTGGGCGGTCACGGGCGCCGGCTTCTTCTGGCCGATCTTCCTGCTGCTGGGCTGGGGCATCGGCATCGGGTTCCACGCGTGGGACACGTACCGGCTCGGCGAGCCGAGCGAGCAGCAGATCCAGCGCGAGATCGAGCACCTGCGCAAGGCCGGCTAGCTTCCTGCTTCGGCGAGCACACGGGAACCAGTCCGCACGCGGTGCGGTCTATCCTTGTTCGCGATGACCGTTTTCCGGCTGCGTGACGACGTGCCCACGCTCAGCGCTCCCGTGCTGATCGGGGCGTTCGACGGCTGGATCGACGCGGGCGGGGCGGCATCCGGTGCGGCGGAGCGACTGGCCGACGGCACGGACACGATCGCGACGGCCGACGCCGACGCCCTGTTCGACTACCGCTCGCGCCGGCCGGTGCTCGATGTGGTCGACGGCACCCTCTCGAGCCTCGACTGGCCGCAGCTCTCGATCGCGAGACGGCCCGAGGGCGGCCGCGACCTGCTCGTCCTGCACGGCCCCGAGCCGGACTTCCGCTGGCGCGAGCTGGGGGAGCAGGTGATGGAGACGGCCCTCCGCCTCGGCGTCGTGCAGTGGGTGAGCATGGGCGCCGTCCCGGCCGCCGTGCCCCACACCCGGCCGGTGCACGTCTTCGGCACAGCCTCGAGCGAGGGTTTGCTGCACGACGACGTGGAACAGGGCCCACAGGGCCTGCTGCGGGTGCCGGCGGCAGCGCTCTCGGTCGTCGAGATGGCCGTGGCGAGCGCGGGCATCCCCACGGTCGGCTTCTACGCGCAGGTGCCCCACTACGTCGGCGGCTCGTTCGCCGCGGGCGCGATCGCCCTGCTCGAGCAGCTCGGCCGTCACATCGGAGTCGAGCTGCCCCTCGGCGAGCTGCCCGATGAGGCGCTCGCCCAACGGCAGCGGCTCGACGCCGCCGTCGGGGGTGACGAGGAGGCCCGCGAGTACCTCGAGCGCCTGGAGTCGATCGCGGGCGACGAGCACGTGCCCTCGGGCGACGAGTTGGCGTCGGAGATCGAGCGGTTCCTGCAGGGGGAATCCGGCGGAGACGAACCCCCCAGGCTCGGCTGACCCGAAGCTGTGATCGGGATCGCTCCCGAACCCGTGCATCGGTAGCAGACCCGCGCACACCTCTGCTAGCGTGCGGTCAAGTACCGCGACACACAGGCGAAGCCGGTCAGATTCCGGCGCTGTCCCGCAACTGTAGGTCCGCTCGAAGGCCGAAGGGTCCCTGAGCGGACGAGCCAGGCCGCCCTGCGTGACGCGAGGCTGAACGCTCCCTCGAGGTTCGGGGAGGTCGGCCGCCGGGCGCCCCACCGGCCCCGCGCCTCCCCCCTTCCTCGGGTTCCGAGCGTTCCGACAGGGCGCGAGGACGCCCGGGAAGGAGTCGCCCAGATGGACCCGATGCGACGACGGATCGTCGCGGCGGTCACCACCGCCATCGTGCTACTCGCGCTCCCCGCGAGCGCTGGAACGATCACCGACCAGCGACGAGCCCGCGCCGGCGCGGCGTTCGTGGCCTCGATGCAGAAGCCCAACGGCTCGATCCCGGCGTTCTCGCCGATCGGCTCGAGCGCCGACGCCGTGGTGTCGTTCGTGGCCGCGCAGGCTCGAGCGGGAGCCATGGCGGATGCCCTCGCCTACCTGCGGACGCAGGTGCGCCGGGGCAACATCGACGGCATCGGCCTCGTGGCCAAGGTCACACAGGCCGTGGTCGCCGCGGGACGCGACCCCCGGTCGTTCGGCGGGGAGAACCTCGTGGGGCGGCTCCGCTCGCGCATCCGCGACGACGGTCACATCGGGAGATCGGCGGTGTTCGACCACGCTCTGGCCGTGCTCGCCCTCGAGGCCGCGGGACTCCGTCCGAGCAAGGCCGTGACCGGATGGCTGCTCGACGCCCAGTGCCCGTCGGGTGGCTGGGCCTACGACGCGCCCTACGACTCGAGCATCGACGACGACGACTGCTTCGACGGTTCCGTGGACGACTTCTTCACGGCCGACACGAACACGACCGCCTACGTCGTGATGGCGCTCGAGCACGTGGGGCGCAACGGCTATGGGGTGAGCCCGTTCCCGTTCTTCGCGGACTCGCGCGACGCGACGCACGGCGGGTGGGGGTACACGTCCGGCTTCGGCACCGATGCGAACTCCACCGCGCTCGTGATCCAGGCCTACGAGGCCGCCGATCGCGCGATCCCGTCGGGAGGTCTGGCGGCGCTGCGAGCGCTCCAGGACCTCGACTGCGGCGCGTGGTCCTTCAACTACACCGGTGACGTGCCCGGCCCGCCCGACGTTGGCGCAACGATCGGCGCGATCCCCGGCGTGCTGCGCAGGGCCTTCCCGATCCTCGGTCCGGGCGCGGGCGCGGGTCCGTCGAGAGGTTGCTGAGCGCAGATGCTCCGCACCCTGCGATCGGTCACGGTCGG
Organism: Actinomycetota bacterium; assembly: GCA_035697485.1. Classification (NCBI taxonomy): domain Bacteria; kingdom Bacillati; phylum Actinomycetota; species Actinomycetota bacterium. Next base: position 10,716 of record DASSCU010000060.1, on the reverse strand, counting down.
CGTCGTCCTGCTGGTGCCGGCGCTCGTGCCCGCCGCGGCCGGGTCCACCGTAGCGTGCGCGGCCGAGGGAGCCGACACGCCCCACGCGGCCCTCGTGGTCAGCACCGGCGGGCAGACGCTCAGCTACTGCGTGGCACTCGACGCCCAGTCCGTGAGCGGCCTGCGGCTGATCCAGCTCGCGTCGGCGCAACACGGGCTGCAGTACCGGCTCGGCTTCGGCGGGCAGGCCGTTTGCCAGCTCGCCGGCATCGGCCCGACCGGCGGCGACTGCTTCGCCGACTACCCGGACTTCTGGGGCTACTGGCACGGGAGTGGCGGTGGTGGATGGGCGTGGGCCGGATCGGGAGCCGCGAGCGCCTCGATCGGCGACGGCGACGTCGAAGGTTGGAGCTGGGGCTCCGGGGACTCGGGCGCCACGCACCCCGCCCCCCCGGCGCTCTCCATCGACGACGTCTGCGACGCCGCGACCGAGCCCCCGCCGGGTGACGACGGTGGCGGGGGCGGATCCGGCGGGGGGGACGGAGGATCCGGCGGGGGATCTGGCGGGGGATCCGGCGGGGGGGACGGAGGCTCCAGCGGCGGCTGGGGCGGTGAAAGCGGTGGCGGTGGTGGCGGCCCGGGTTCCGGGGGCGGTGGCGCCACTGACGACCCGAGCGACGGAGACGGCGCGGTGGCGGGGTCGGGTGCCGGAGGATCGGCCCAGGGTGGCGGCGGGTCAGGGAACGGTGACGGCGGCGGCGGTGACGCCCAGGAGCGGACCGATGCCGAGACGTCCTCTCCGGTCGCGGCGCCGACGACCCCGGCCGCCGACGTCGCGACCCTCGCCTCCGACTCGAGCCCGGACGGCGGAGGCCCGCCCCTCAGCGCCCTGGTCGCGCTCGCGCTGATCGGCTGCCTCGGCTTCGCAGCGTGGTTCACCGTGCGCCGACGGGACGCTCGGGGGCGCTAGCGTGCACCCGGCCGCGTGGATCGTCTGGGCGACCTGCGCGGGACTCGTCGCGTTCACCACGACCGACCCCTTCTACCTCGGCCTCGTCGTCGCGGTGTCGTGGTTCGTCTACGCGGCGCAGCTGGTGCCCGGCCCGACCGAGCGATCGTTCCGCGTCTTCGCGATCGCGGGGCTCGCGACGATGGCCGTGCGCACCGCGCTCGTCTTCCTCGGCACGGTCGACGCCGGCAGCGTGGCGTTCGCCGCGCTCGAGGGTGCTCGGCTCGCCACGCTGCTGATCGTGTTCGGCACCTTCAACGCCGTCACCGATCCGTTCGGCGTCGTGCGGCTCGCGCCTCGGCGCTTCCACGAGCCGGCTCTCGCCGCGGCGCTCGCGCTGTCGATCGCGCCCCGCACGATCTCGATGGTCGGGCGCGTGCGGGAGGCGCAGCGCCTGCGCGGTATGCACCCCTCGGCCTGGCGGGCGCTGCACACGCTCGCGGTGCCCGTGCTCGAGACCGGCATGGAGGAAGCCGTGACGCTCGCGGAGAGCATGGACTCCCGGGGGCACGGGCGCGGCCGCCGCTCCCGCTACCGGCCCGATCGCTGGACCATCGGCGCGATCGTCGTCGTCGCCACGTCGCCGATCGCGGCCGGCGTGTTCCTCGTTGCTGCGTTCACCGGCTCGCCCGAGCTGCACCCGTCGACGTTCCCGCTCACCTGGCCTGAGGTCGACCCGCGCCTGATCACGACGATCGGGCTCCTGGTCGTGCCCGCGTTCCTGCCCCGGCCGTCGCCCGACGATGGAGGGACGGCCCGATGAGCGCGCTGCGCTTCGAGGCCGTCTTCTTCTCCTACCCCGACGCCGACCGGCCCGCGCTGCACGACGCCTCCGTCTCGCTCGACGAGGGAACGTTCGCGCTCGCGGTCGGGGCCACGGGCGCCGGCAAGTCGACGTTCCTGCGGGCAGCGAACGGCCTGGTACCCCATTTTACCGGTGGCCGGTTCTCCGGGCGTGTGGTCGTCGACGGGCGCGACACGCTCGAGCACGCCCCGCGCGCCCTCGCCGACGCCGTCGCCTACGTGCCCCAGGACGCTGCGGCGTCGTTCGTGCTCGACCGCGTGGAGGACGAGCTCGCCTACGGCATGGAGAACCTCGGGGTCGACCCGGTGCACATGCGCCGGCGGGTCGAGGAGATGCTCGACCTGCTCGACATCGAGCCGTTGCGGCGACGCAGCGTGCGGTCCCTCTCGGGCGGCGAGCAGCAGCGGGTCGCGATCGCGGCGGCGCTCGCTGCCGGACCCCGCATCCTCGTGCTCGACGAGCCGACGTCCCAGCTCGACCCGCAGGGCGCCGAGCACGTGGTCGCCGCCCTGCAGCGGCTCGTGCACGACCAAGGGATGACGGTGCTGCTCGCCGAGCACCGACTGGAACGGGTCGCCGGATTCGTCGACCTCGCGCTCGGCTTCGAAGTGGGGGCGGTCGTGCAGGGCGAACCGGCCGACGTGATCCGCCGGCTCGCGATGGGGCCGCCCGTGGCCCGGCTGGGCCGGCTCGTTGGCTGGGATCCGGTGCCCCTGACGGTGCGCGAGGCGCGACGGCTCGGCGGCCCGCTCGCCCGCTTCCAGCTTCCGGCGACGGCGATCCAAGGGACACCCTCGCCGGCGACCCCGGGAGAGGCCCTCGTGCGGGTCGCCGGTCTCGACGCCCACCACGGCGGGTCGATCGCGCTGCGCGGCATCGACCTCGAGGTGGGTCGCGGGGAGGTCGTCGCCGTCATGGGTCGCAACGGGGCGGGCAAGACGACCCTGCTTCGGTCGATCGTCGGCGTCCACGAACCCTCCCGCGGTTCGATCGAGGTCGACGGCCGCCCGCCCAGACCCGGCGTCGACGTCGCCCTGTGCCCGCAGGAACCGGAGGTCGTGCTCTTCGCCGAGACCGTCGGCGACGAGGTACGGGCCACCCGCAAGGCCCGCGAGCTTTTCGACGACCCGGTGCCGGTGCTCCACGCGCTCGGCATCGCGGATCTCGCCGCCATGCACCCCCGCGACGTCTCGGCCGGGCAGCGCCTGCTCGTCGCGACCGCCGCGATCGCGGCGGCGGAGGCGCCCGTGCTGCTGCTCGACGAGCCGACTCGAGGACTGGACCCCTCGTCGAAGGAACGGCTGGCCGGGTTCCTGCGTTCGCACGCCGCAGGTGGCGGCGTCGCGATGGTGGCTACCCACGACGTGGAGCTCGCCGCCGCGGTCGCCACCCGCGTCGTGATCCTCGCCGGGGGCGAGGTGATCGCCGACGGCGACCCCGGCCTCGTGCTCGGCGACTCGACGGTGTTCGCGCCGCAGATGACACGCGCCTTCGGCGCAGGGTGGCTCACCCCGGAGCAGGTCGCGGGGGCACTCGCATGATCACCCGGGAAGAGCGCCTCACCACGCGACGACCGGCGAGCCCGGCGGCGGCACCGGGGCTCTCCGCGCGCGCTCGAGCGCTCACCGGCGGGAGCCGGCTGCGCCTGGCCACCCTGATCGTCGTCAACCTCGTCGGGTTGCTTGCGTTCCTCTGGCCGTTCGTGCTGCCGGTCACCCCTGGCGTGAACGAGAACCACGCGAACGACGGCCCCGTGATCCTGGCGGTGCTCGTGATCTGCCTCGGCGCTGTGCTCTTCGTGGAGCTCGGGCGTGGCGGCCTCGGTCCGAAGACGATCGCCCTGCTGGGCGTGCTCGGGGCCGCGATGGTCGCGCTGCGTCTGCCCGGGTTCGTCGCCGGCTTCAGCGCGATGTTCATCGTCGTGCTCGTCGCCGGGAACGCGTTCGGTCCGGGCTTCGGCTTCCTGCTCGGGGCGGTCGGCACGTTCGCGAGCGGGCTCTTCCTCGGCGGGCTCGGTCCGTGGCTGCCGTTCCAGATGGTGGCCGTGGGGTGGGTCGGCATGGGCGCCGGGCTGCTCCCGAAGACGACGTGGCCGGTGCGCATCGGGTGGCTCGCCGCGTACGGGGCGGTCGCCGGGTACCTGTTCGGCGTGATCATGAACCTGTGGTCGTGGCCGTTCCTCACCACCGGCACCGCGCTCGATTGGGACCCGACCGCCGACGTGGCCACGAACCTGCGCCACTACCTGACGTTCTACGCCGCGAGCTCGTTCGCATGGGACACGTTCCGGGCCGTGGGCAACGCCGTGCTCGTGCTCGTGCTGGGCCGCCCGCTGCTCGGCGCGCTCGACCGGGCCGCGAGGAGGATGCGCCTCGAGGTGTCCCGGTAGCATCCTGGGCCATGACCCAGGCCCCGAGCGATCGCACCCGCATCCACCGGCATCCGGAGCGCGGTGACCACGACCCGACGACGATCCACGCGGTGCTCGACGAGGCCCTGCTGTGCACGGTCTCCTGGGTCGACGAGGAGGGCGGGCCGAGGGCACTCCCAACGATCCAGGCGCGCATCGGCGACACGCTCTATCTGCACGGCTCGCGCGGCGCCCGGGCATGGAAGGCGGTCGCCGCCGGCGCAGAGGTCTGCGTCGTGGCCACGGTGGTCGACGAGCTCGTGCTCGCTCGCACGTCCCCGGCGCACTCGATGAACTACCGCAGCGTCGTCCTCTTCGGACGTGGGCGAGAGGTGACCGGACGCAACGAGCTGCACGCTGCCGCGCGGGCGATCACCGGGCACGTGCTGCCCGGGCGCGAGCTCGACGCGGCCGAGCCCGACGACGACGACTGGCGCGAGACCCTGATCCTCGCGATGCCGATCGACGAGGCGAGCGCGAAGGTGCGCACCGGCCCGCCGAAGGACGACGACGAGGACCTCGCGTTCGACGTGTGGGCCGGCACGCTTCCGCTGCGCACGGTCATCGGGCCACCGACCCCGTCGCCCGACCTCCGAGCATCGATCGACGTCCCCACCTACATCCCCTCGTCCGGAGAGGAGCTCCCACGGCCATGAGTAGCCAGGCACCGACGCCGCGCACGCGCGTGCGCCGCCTCCCGGAGCTCGGCGTGTACGAGCGCGAGCGCGTGCACGCGATCCTCGACGAGGCCCTCTACTGTCACCTCGCCTGGGTCGGGGACGACGGCGACCCGCGCATCATCCCCACGATCCACGCGCGCGTCGGCGACACGCTCTACGTACACGGCTCGGCTGCCTCGAGCACGCTCCGCGCGATCAAGCGGGGCCTGCCCGTGGCGATCGCCGTGACGATCGTCGAGGGCATCCGGTTCGCGCGCTCGATGTTCGAGCACTCGATGAACTACCGCACCGTGGTCGTGTACGGCCGCGCCGAGGAGGTCACCGACCGCAACGAGCTCGCCGATGTCTTCGACGTGATCACCGATCACGTCGCCCCGGGTCGCAGCGCCGACGCACGCCCCCCCACCGACGTCGAGCTGAAACAGACGACGTTCGTGAAGGTCGCGCTCGACGAGTGCAGTGCGAAGGTCAGCGAGGGGTTCCCCGAAGAGCCCGACGAGGACCTCGCCCTCGACGTGTGGGCCGGCATCCTGCCCCTGCGCACGGTGGTGGGCGAGCCGATCCCCGACCCGTTGCTCGACGAACGGACCTCGATCCCGGCCTACGTCGCCGAGTACCGGCGCCCCGGGACCTGACGCCGGGACCTCAGGCGTCGTCTTCGGGCGCCGGGGAGAGTCGAATCACGAATCGCTCGAAGGCGGCGGCCGTCTGCAGCGCCGTGAGCTCCCCGGTCGCCGCGACCGCCACGAGCGCGACCAACTCGTCGTCGTGGGCCTGCAGGTCGAGCCCGTTCCGGTGCAGGAACACGACCGTTCCGAGCAACGCGACCCGGGCGTTGCCCGGTCCGAACGGTCGAAGGCGAAGTATCGCGAGCAGGAGCGCGGCGGCCTTCGGCACGACCCCGGGGTACAGCTCACGCCCGTCTTCGCGGCGCAGGGGCTCGGCCAGCGCCTCCACCACCCTCTCGGTGTCGACGGACACGCCTTGGCCGAGTTCGGCTTGCGCGATCGTCAGCACGTCGTCCACGGCGAGCGAGCGGAGAGGGTCTACAACTCCCCCAACCGGTCGAGCACGCGGCGATAGCGTTCGCGCGCACGGTCGGTGAAGGCCCGGACCTCGGCTTCCCGTCCGGAGGTCTCGAGGTAGCCACGCATCGCGCGTCGCAGGTGTTCCTCCTCGTCGACCTCCGTGATCGCGGCGAGCAGCCTGAGCTGGTCGCGCACGTCGTCAGGGACACGGATCGTCTGCAGCATCGGCGGGCGCCTTCCGGGTTCGGCTCGTCGGAGCATCTTCCCTCGGATCGAGCGGCGAATCGACAACCGGGCCGGGATCATTGGGGTGAGAGGCGCAGCATCGTCGACTCGTGAGGCCCGACGTGCGTCGCGATCCGCTCACCGACGACCCGAGGTCGCGATGTGCCCCAGAGGTCGCGGACGGTGGCAGCGCTCCAGTCGACCCCGAGATCCTGCAACTCGACACCGATCTCCGCCTCGGCGAGACCGCGGTTCAGCAGCGCGACCCCCTGGTCGCCGTTCTCCAAGGGCTTGGCGAACACCTCGATGTCACCGTCCTTACGGATGCGGGCGGCCTGGATCCCGAGCGGATCCTGGTTCAGCTCGATCACCTCGACGTTCGTCAGCGTCTCGACCGTGTCGTCGTCCATATCGGTCAGGTCGCTCCCGATGATCAGCGGTGACGCGAGGATCGACCACATCGAGAAGTGCGTACGGTACTCCTCTCGGGTGGCGCCGTCCCCGACGAGCGCTCCTTCCCCCCTGAGGTTCACGACGAGCATGTCGTAGTCGTTCCACCCCCCGGGCCCGAGTACTCCTCGAGTCCTACCCCGCGGTCGATCATGTCGTGCACGTCGAAGTAGTAGCCCCCCCGATGCCCGGGCAGATCGAAGTCGTCGGTGATGTCCTGCCCGATCCGCCAGTGCTGTCCGCCGACTTCCCGAGCCCAGGTCCATACGTCGTCCCAGCCGCAATGGCACACGTGCAGGACGATGTCGCGACCCGTGGCCCGGAGCGCGTTGGCCATCGTGCGGTGCAGGTCGACGACATCTGCCGCTCCCTTTCCCGGCCAGCAGCACGAGTCGTACTTCAGGTGGTCGACGCCCCACGAGGCGACAGCTCCGCGTCCTCCCGCTCGTGGCCGCCGCTACCCGTATACCCGGCACACGTCTCGACCCCGGGGCCGGAGTAGATGCCCAGCTTCAGGCCGTGCTCGTGCACGGAGTCGGCGAGGAACCCGATCCCTCGGGGGAACTTGTCGGGGTCGTGCTCGAGGTCGTGGAGGAAGCGCGGTCCGCGCACCCGCTGCCAGCCGTCGTCGAGCAACACGTACTCCCAGCCGGCATCGCGCATCCCGCTGTCGACCATGGCGTCGGCCGTCGCGAGGATCCTGCCCTCATGGATGCCGGGGCCGTACACGTTCCAGCTGTTCCATCCCATCGGTGGAGTGGGGGCCAACGATCGGGCGTCCGCCGTGGACGTTCGCTGCGCCGCGTCGACGTTCCCGTCGGGCGGCGCCGGGTCGCACGAGGCCAGGATCGCGGACACCCCGGGAAACGCGAGTCCGGCGACCGACCGCCGGAGGAACTCACGACGGTCCACGACCGCCCCCGATCTGGCTCGAGCGCGTCAGCCCGGGACCCCGCGACTTGACGGCGTGGCGTTCACGCGGTACATATATCGAACCGATATGTATGGTCGATATATCGGCCTGAGGCATCCATCGAACGGAGGGTCCCTGTCCGGATGTTGGAACTCGCGATCCTGGGCCTGCTGAAGCAGCAGCCCATGCACGGTTATCAGCTCTCCCGAGAGCTCGGTGAGTCCCTGGGCGGTTTCTGGCGGGTCTCCTACGGCTCGCTCTACCCGACCCTGCGTCGCATGGAGCGCGACGGCCTCGTGGCGCCGATCACCGGCGAGCCCACCGGCGGCCGCCGCAAGACCGTCTACGGCATCACCGCCGGGGGTGAGCGGACGTTCCTCGAGCTGCTGCAGGAGACGGCCGGCGACACCTCGAGCGAGGACGCCCGCTTCCGCGTGCGGCTGGCGTTCTTCCGCTACCTGCCGCCCGAGACGCGCATCCGGCTGCTGGAGCGGCGCCGGGCGGCGCTCACCGAGCGGCACGCGTCGTTCGATGCTGCGATCGACGCCGGCCGCGACGAGGCCGACGACTACCGGCTCGCCGTCATGGAACACGGGCGGGCCGCAACCCGATCCGACATCGAGTGGATCGACGACCTGATCCGTAACGAACGTGACAAGGCCGAACGACGCCTTGGAAACGACACCGAACGAGGGGGCGCGAGGACCCGCCGCACGGCGGTCCTCAGCAGGAAGGAGCACACCTCATGAGCACCGTCCGTATCGCGATCGTCGGCGTGGGCAACTGCGCGTCGTCGCTCGTGCAGGGCCTGACGTACTACGAGGACGCCGACCCCGCGGACGGCGTGCCGGGCCTGATGCACGTCGAGCTCGGCGGGTACCACGTCCGAGACGTCGAGGTGGTCGCCGCCTTCGACGTCGACGCGAACAAGGTCGGCAAGGACGTTGCCGAGGCGATCTTCACCGAGCCGAACAACACGATCAGGTTCAGCGAGGTGCCACCCCTCGGCGTGAGCGTCTCGCGCGGCCGCACGCTCGATGGACTCGGCACCTACTACCGCGAGATCGTCACGGAGTCCGAAGTGCCCGAGGCCGACGTCGTGCAGACGCTGCGCGACACGCGGGCCGACGTGCTCGTGAGCTACCTGCCCGTGGGCTCCGAGGACGCCGACCGCTTCTACGCGCAGTGCGCGATCGACGCGGGCGTGGGCTTCGTCAACGCCCTGCCCGTATTCATCGCGAGCGACCCGGTCTGGGCGAAGAAGTTCGCCGACGCCGGCGTGCCGATCGTCGGAGACGACATCAAGAGCCAGGTCGGCGCGACGATCACGCACCGGGTGCTCGCGAAGCTCTTCGAGGACCGAGGCGTCGAGCTCGACCGTACCTATCAGCTCAACTTCGGCGGCAACATGGACTTCAAGAACATGCTGGAACGCGAACGCCTGGTCTCGAAGAAGATCTCGAAGACCCAGTCGGTGCAGAGCCAGCTCGAGGAGCCGCTCGACAAGGACGACATCCACATCGGCCCGAGCGACCACGTGCCGTGGCTCGAGGACCGCAAGTGGGCGATGATCCGCCTGGAAGGCCGCAACTTCGGCGACGTTCCCCTCACGATCGAGATGAAGCTCGAGGTGTGGGACTCGCCGAACTCGGCCGGCGTGATCATCGACGCGGTGCGCTGTGCGAAGATCGCGAAGGACCGCGGCATCGGTGGCCCGATCATCGGCCCGAGCGCCTACTTCATGAAGTCGCCCCCGGTGCAATTCACCGACGAGATGGCCAGGGAGATGGTCGAGCAGTTCATCGTGGGAACCGGCGAGGGCGCCAACGCCGACTGGACCGCGTTCTTCGACTCGCCACGCGCCTGAGGCGCGAGCCTCCGAACATGGACGGGGCCGGGTCCTGACGGACCCGGCCCCGACGTCGTCCGGGGGGAGCGGACGTCGTTCCTCTACTCCTGGTCCAGGCAGCTCCCGTACGCGAGGTCACAGAGCTGCGCCGCGAGCAAGCCGAAGTTGGCGCCCCCGCCGGGGTTGCCTCCGCCGTACTCGTAGCCCTTCCATCTCAGGACGAGGCAGTGCGCGCTCGAGTTCGGGGCGGGGTTGCCGCCGCAGTCGGCCGAGTCGGTCGTCTCGAACGTCACGACGCTCGGCTGCCGGCTCCACGCGGTGATCACGCCGTTCGCGTCGACGGTGAGCCTCGCCCCTCGATCGCCGCTCGCGCTGCCCTCGATGTAGGTCCCGCCCGACGGGGCGCAGGCGGCCATCAGGTCGAACGGGAGCGTCGCGGTGGGCGGGATCGTGCAGCTGAGCGTGTTCTTGCTCGGCATGTTCACGCCCATGATCTCGAAGTGAGCGAACCCGATCACGTTGTACTTGGGCTGTGGCGTCCCGACCTGGGCAGGCTCGCCGTCGCCCGGAGACACGCCCACGATCGGGAAGTCGCGGACCTCGCCGATCTGGTCCTCGAGCGCCTGCCAGGCGACGTTGTTCCCCCCGTTGCTCTCGCGGGTGCAGACCCACGTGGCGTTCGGATAGTTGAGTTCGACGATCTCCGCGGGGTCAGCGCCACTGATCCAGCCACCGAGTTGGTCGGCGCCGCCGACGTTGTTGCACTGATCGGCCTTGCCGACGTCCCAGCCCTCACCGACGTCGAGAAAGCCGAAGTTGCCGCCGCCGGAGAGGTCGTTGTCTTCCCAGATGTAGCAGACGGTGTTCTCGGACACGTTCGGCACGTCGCACCGGTTCCCCTGGAAGAAGCCCTGATAGATCACCAGCGGGATCGGACCGGCCGCACCGGCCGCGCCCCACGAGGCGGTGGCACGCGAGGTCACCTCCGACGTGTGATCGAAGCCCAGCACCGGCGCGAAGAACAGCGACTGGTCGCTCTCGTAGCGCACCGATACGTGCCCGGTGATGTCGACGCCGCAGTTGAGCGTCCACTGCTGGCCGCTCTCGGGGTCGACGCCGTTGACGATCCCGCCGGTGAGTCCCCCGTCGGTGATCGGGACGTTCTTCGCCGCGTACTCGTCGGCCATCGCCTCAGGACTGCCCAAGGTCGCGTCCGCGCACGATTGGGCGGCGGCGAGCGCGGCGGCGTCGGCGCCGTTGACCATCGCACGGCGTCGCAGCAGCAGGCCGCCGACGTCGACCGTCAGCGCGACGCCGGCCATCAGCGCGACCAGCACGAGCGCGGTGATGACCGCGACCGCTCCTTCT
>DASSCU010000059.1 GCA_035697485.1 Actinomycetota bacterium | reverse complement strand
TGAAATCGAACTGTCCGATCGCGATGACGTCGCCCTGGTAGGAGACGAGATCGCGGAACTGGCTCGGTGTGTCGTGGCCACGAAGCGACGGATCGATCTTCGGGGTCACGGCCTGGAAGGAGCCGTCCTTCGATCCGTCGAGGCGGTAGGCCTCGAGCTTCCTACCGCCCGCGTAAACGCGGTCGGAGGTCGCGAGCACGGTCTTCAGCCCGGGGGTCGAGAACCCGGCCACGATCGCGCCGTTCGAGGGATTGATGCCGACCAGGTTCTGCCGGCTCTTCCCGCCGAAGGCGTAGGAGAACTTGCCGGCGACGTAGAGCGTGCCGTTGGGTCCGAGGGAGAGGTCGAAGACCGTGGGACTCGAGCCCAGGTTCGGCAGTGTGACGGACGCGGGCGAACCGGAGGCATCGAATGCGGCTAACCCTTTGGCCGTCGGTCCCGATCCTCTGGTCGGAGTGAGGTAGCGATCGAAGACGCCCCCCACCCACACGCTGCCTCCCGCCGAGGCCACCGCCCACGTCCTCGCATCGACCATCCAGGTTGCATCAGCTTGCTGTGAGGGCACACCCGCCCGGGCGGATGGTGCGATCGTCCCCACGATGCCCACCGCCAGCAGTAGCACGATCTGACCTCTGCGCGTCGTTCGCCTCACTCTCGACCTCCCGACCCCAGTTCCACCGGACGCTACCCCTCGTTGCACCAACCGTCAACGTGAAACGTGACGGCTTCATACACACTGCGCCACAGCCTCTTTCCGCGCCCTCGCATCGACGAGCGCGTGGCATTCGGCCGAGGTAAGACTACGTCTTCGGGGGGCGACGGACGCCCCCTTCCGCTCGGCATCGGTCCATTCTTCGTGGGCCGATGGTCCTAGGTCCGATGGTGATGAGGGTGGCCCGCTAGGCTGCCCGCGTGTCCGAGCTCGAGGTCTTGGTCGGGATCGTCATGCTCGTGGGTCTCGTGGGTGTCGTCGTCCCCGTGTTCCCCGGGTTGCTCCTCGTGATCGGCGCAGGGTTCGTCTGGGCGACGCAGCGCGGCGGCCCGGGTGCGTGGGGCGTCTTCGCGATCCTCGCCGCCGTCGGGACCGCGGGGATCGTGGCCTCGAGCGTGCTGCCCGCCCGGCGCGCCTCATCGGCGGGCGCTCCCGCGTGGGTGGTCGCTGCCGGCGCCGTGGGGCTCGTGATCGGCTTCTTCGTGGTGCCGGTCGTCGGGGCCCTGATCGGGTTCCCGGCGGGCGTGTTCGTGGCCGAGTTGGCTCGGCACCGGCACCCCGGACCGGCGTGGCGTGCGACCTGGGATGCGCTGAAGAACGTCGGGCTCGGCATCGCGATCCAGCTCGGAGCCGGCGTGGTGATGATCGGCATCTGGGCGGCAGCGGTGTTCGCGACCTGAGCCCGGCAGGCGCCCGGTCCGTCACCGGTCGTGATGGGCGCCGCCCTTGCCGGATCGCCAGATGCTGCCCTCATGCGGGTCACGGCGCTGCATCTCCGCCGCGGCTCTGCGGAGGGCCCGCTTCCGCCGCTCGGATGCTCGCGTGCGCAGTCCGTCCAGGAACCGGCGGATCCCATCCTTCGACGCCCGGCCGTCACCCTCCACCCGCGGAACTCTAGTCATTCGATACGGAAGGGACCCACTTTCGCCCGATGTGTGAGGAGCCCGAACCCTCATACGCTCGTCGGCTGATGGGGATCCTTCGCTCGAGCCGTTCGGACGGTTCCGTCGTGTACCACGGTCCTGCATGTTTCGCCGACAGGGTCGGCGTGGTCGGCAGGGGCCGATGGCGAGTATGGTCAGACGACGGCTGGACCACGGCACGTACGTCGAGTGCACAGCGTCCGGCAATCGGGTCCATCCCTGCAACGTGGTCAACTCGGTGTCGGCGACGGCGTTCAGTACCCGCATGTTCGCCGGCGCGACCAGCTTCATCGCGTGCGTCGTGGCTGCAGGCGATGTCGATGAGGCCGTGCTCGAGGCCGCTACGGACGCGGTCGAAACCATCACCCCGATCCGCTACACCAAGGAGCGTCTCTTGGCAGACCTGTCGGCGGAGGACCTGGCCGTCAGGATGCGAGGCGACCTGATCCTGCTCGCCGAGCAGCTCCAGCCCCAAGGGGTCGACGCCCTCGTCGCGCAGGCCCGACGGATCGCCCGCCTCGGTGGCGGACCATCACGCGCACAGCTCGAGATCCTCGCTCGCGGAGAGGAGTACCTCGACTCGACTCGGGCCTCGTCGTTCTCCCGCCTCCGTCCACGGAGGCTCTAGGTCGAGACGCGTCTGGGTGCCCTGCTTGTGGAGAGACCCGGGCGCCCGACTGTGCTTCTCCCGAGTCACGTCGGACCTGGATAGGGAGTCAAGGCCAACTCATCGCACCATCCCTGGACCTGCGGCCCCTCCGTCATGTGGAACGTGTCGCCCGGCCATCTTCACGGTGAGCGTGTCTCCTGGCCCTCGACCTCGTGCAACGTCCACATGGTCCGGCTTCGGACCGGCGATTCGCCGGTTCGCTTCGACTAATTAAGCGACGCTTGGCCTTCGACTTGGGTCCGCGCATTCCCCCCGGCGGCGGCAACACGCTCGGCTGGTTGTTCGACGAGCGCCACCACCCGCGACGCCATGAACCGGGCCGTCCTGACTGGCGAGCCGCCCCGCGTCACCTCGGTCACCTCGATGATGGTGCGCCCGGTCGTCACCTCGACACGGCGGCCGGCGCGAGTCGCCGTCACCTCGAAGGTCTGCACGCCGTTACCGACGTCGACTGTCACCTCCACCCGATCGCCTCGCACGAGCCCATCGTAGTCGCGGCCCGCGACATGCAGGACATCGTGCTTGCGGAGCCGGACGCGTCTGCGGTGCTCCCGTTAGGGCGGTGACCTGCAGAGATGTGGTGTCGGAGGGCGGATTCGGCCCCGCGGCATGGTCACATCGGCCACTCGGTCCCGAGGTCGGACCGACGGGCGGGATTCACGAGAAGCGAGCGTAGTGGTATTGGGCCCGGCCTCCTGCTTTCGTGAAGGCTCCCGCGACATGCAGGGCCCCGCCTTGGACCGCGAGTCCCCACACCCCTGTGTACTTGCAGCAGATCTGCGGCTTCCACGAGGTCGCCACGCGTCCGTTCGCGGCGTCCAAAGCCGCCAAACGAGGCTGGTTGAAGCAGTTCTTGTTCGGGTGCTGATTGTTGCCGCACTGCTGTCCGCCTGACTGGGCGACCCACTGGAAATGCCCGCCGATGATGACGGTCGACGAATCGAATTGGGTGATCACCTGGGTCGAGCCCGAGGTGTCGGTCTTCCACACTTGCCCGCCGTCCGACGCCCGGT